>NZ_DAHVNP010000070.1 GCF_027319265.1 Ferrimicrobium sp.
TCCAGGAAAACCGATGGCCAGATCGGCTACTCTGCCCATCCCACTGCGATGATGATTGCGACCGGTAAGCAGACAGGCTCGGGTAGGCGAACAGAGTGAGGTCGTATGGAAGTTGGCAAGGCGGACACCCTTGTCAGCTAGCGCATCGATGCGCGGTGTTGCGATATTTGACCCATAGCAACCCAGCTGGGCAAAGCCTACATCATCGAGTACGATGAGCACCACGTTGGGTGTGCCGACTTTTGGTTTTGGTTGGGGCGGCCACCACGGTACCGAGGTTCGCCAATCTTTACCGATCTTGCCTTGGAACTCTTCCATGCCTATCCTCGCTCCTCTTTGGCTTCAACCCATGCCACACAGCCAGTACGATGGGCCTATGGGTCCTCAGCAACGGTCAAGACGGCTGCTTCTTCGTACCCTGCTCAGCGTTATCGTAATCGTCGTCGTTTTTGTACTCCTCTTTGGCTCACGCTCGGAACTCATCTTTGCCCTGCATCGGCTCACCCATCTCAACTTCGCCTGGGCATTCGCCGCCATTGGATCAGAGATAGCCTCCATCACGTGCTATGCACTTCTACAACGTCAACTCCTCACCCTCACCGGTCACCATATCCGTTTTGCCTCACTCTTTGGACTCACTCTCGCCACCGATGCAATCGCCGACTCCCTGCCCGGCGAACCGCTCTTCTCCAGCGCTTTTCGCTTCACGCAGTATCGCAGGCATGGTGTCGACCGATCCAACGCTGCCTGGGTGATGGTGGCGGTGTTGGTTGCCCTCGCGCTCGGGCTCTCCATCCTGCTCCTCATCGGAGCCTCATTCGCTGCGATCCTGGGACAGCACGGGACACCTGATCTGGTCTTGATCCTCGTTGCGATCATGCTCCTCGTCGTGATGGTGATCGTCTTGACGCGTGTATCGCTCTGGCTTTGGACTCTGAACCTCGTTGCCCGTGGCATCAAGTATGCGCCTCGCCGCGTTCGATTGCCGAGTGAACGGGTGCTCCAACGGGCACACGACATGCTGGCTCACTTCCGCATCGGTCCACGGGATGCGGGGCTGCTTGGGCTGCTCGGGCTTGGGGAATGGGGATTCGATCTCGGTTGTCTGATCCTCGTCTTTCCGGCACTTCACCTGGCTATCCCGTGGAGTTCCGTGGTATTGGCCTATAGCGCGAGTCAAATCGTCGGAATCCTGCCGATCACACCGGGAGGTCTCGGAACGATCGAGGGGAGCCTGAGTGGGGTGCTGGTGGCCTTCGCGGTCAGCACCCATGATGCAATCACCGCGGTGCTGGTGTATCGGCTGATCTCCTATTGGATCATCATCGCAGTGGGTTGGACCGCCTTTGTGGTCATCTGGGTCCTCACCCGGCGGGAGACGAGACATCGAGCCAACTCAGCACCTTCGACGCTCATCGATCATGGTCCCATGATCGATCATGAAGGAGGTAGTAACTCGTCCTCATGCACCCACCGGCGCTAGATCAAAGCAGGGGCCAATGGACTTCGCGATCGGGTTGGGCCGCTGGCTTGGCAAAGATAAAACCTTGGATCAGCGTCGCACCGAGGTCGATGACACAGCTAAGCTCTGCCACGGTCTCGACTCCTTCCGCGACGACCTCGATTCCCTCGCTTCTCACGGCTTGAATCAGCCCACCCACAAGTGCACGCTTCAGGGGTTCACTGTCGATATCAGCGATTAACTCTCGATCAATCTTGATGACATCCGGCAACAGACCTGCAATCGTATTCAGGCCTGCGTAGCCACTACCAACATCATCGAGCGCCACCTGGAAACCATGACTGCGATAGTAGCGAAAAATCCTCTTGAGATGGGCAAAGTCAAGGATCTGCTGACTCTCGGTGACTTCAAAGACAATGCGACTGGGGTCGAACTGATGCTGCTCAGCAATCGCCAGTGTCGTCCTCAGACACTGGCGTGGATCATAGATAGCATTGGGAAGGAAGTTGATGAAGATCCGGCCGTCAAGTTCGATTTTCGCCGCCGTTGCAATCGCCGTCTCCCGCGAGAGACGATCGAGAAAAAAGATGGCGTCCATCTTTTGCGCATACGAGAATAACCGCAGCGGAGAGATCAACGCCCCAGAACGACTTCGCCCTCGACTGAGCGCCTCGTAGGCAATCACCTGCGAGGATTCAACGGAGACAATCGGTTGGAAATGCGTCTCTAACGCCTTGCGTTCGAGACAATCCTCAACCTCTGGAGCATCCTGAGTGCCGAGGAGGTGTTCGACGGTCGTCACGCTGCGCAACGTATTGCTGTCGATAGCCACCGACGCATCGTGTTCGATGACGCGGATCTGTTCACGTTGGTAGGCGGTGAGACGCGTATCGGCACCAATGACCGAGACCACGTACGCGAGGTCGACGTCTTGGGGCATGAGGACAGCCCCTTCCTGCCGATATCCGATCCCCGCCTTGCGCAAACCACCGGCAACCCTTCGTCGCAACTCCTCCTGATGAATCACAAGGACGTGTGGGTCGCTCATATCTGGCGGCCTAGACGGTACAAACCCCTGACAACTTTCACAACCCAAGATCGACCCCTCGTCTACTCCCTATAGTCAACTTCGGCACCTGAGTGCGCAACTCAAATCGAAGTAGCAAAGTTGCTCAGTCGTCCCGTCCACACCGATACCATCTCTGCCGAACGACAGGAGGAGTGCCACGACATGGACCGAACCCCCGCACCACTAGCTACGTTCAAAGAGCAACAGCTTCCCCGTGTCTCATCACCAGGGGCGGCCCAAGGCTACCACCGCAGCGGCGCCTGGACAGCACCGTCCATCACGGGCCACAACATCCGCTCCGATCACCAACGCTTTACATTCCTCGCCCGCCACCCCCAGCTTCTCATCCTGCCTCCCTTGAGTGACAGAGCCTGAGCCCGATGGACACGCTTCGCCGATGGCGATGCCGACGACGAGTCAGCCTGCAGTTATCCCACCGAAGGATTCTTGGCATGAGGCGATTGCCTCCGAGCATCGATCACCGGTGCATCGGGGGAGCTCTCGCGTTCAAAACGAGCGTGTCCCCGATGCCGTGGATGGTGCCTAGCCAAGAGTGGGTCCAACTCGGCAAGTGGAGCGGGTCGGGCGAGATAAAAGCCCTGGCCATAGCGAACGCCAACATCGACGAGGGTGTTGAGCTGCTCGACGGTCTCGATCCCCTCCGCGACCACCTCAGCCCCGATCTCGTTACCAAAGATCACAAGCGCGCTCGCCAAGGCTCTTCTCACGGGATGGGTGTCGATCCCCCTGGTCAACTCCCGATCGAGTTTGATGATATCCGGGGCCACCTGGAGGACGACGGCCAGGCTAGCAAAGCCAGTACCGGTATCATCGATGGCGATTTTACAACCGAGATCACGAAGGTTCTGGCAGGCCTCTTGGAGCTGCGGAGAGTCGACGATGTCCGTGTGCTCGGTAAGTTCGACGATCACCCTCGTCGCGTCAACGGTACCGAGCATCTTACAGAGCTCGTCCGACATAAAAGTCGTAGGGCCCGCGTTGATGGCGAGGGAGATGGGGTTCGGCAATCGCGCGAGAAGTTCAAGCCCACGCCGGATCGCGAAGAGTTCGAGGGCAACCCCGAGGCCGACTGAAGCTGCCTGGTGAAACCAGTAGTCAGGCGCCCGAGGTGGGGTGGTATGGAATCGAGCGAGCGCCTCGACCTCGGTGATCCGACGCGATTCATCAAGACGCATGATGGGTTGTGCGACCATCGTGAGCGCGTCGGTTCGCATCATCTTCTCGATCCGACGACGTTTACTGGCGCGCCGTTGGGTCTCGGGTTGGAGTACCTTGGTGATAAAACTTGAGCGGGCAAGGGCGAAGGGGCACTCATCGGTGGCGAGTTCGGGGACGAGGTGGGTGAGCTGGCCACGGGTGGTGGCGATCTCGGCCTTCTCAGTCACGTCGATGAAGTCAAGGACCGCACCGGTCACGCTGGCCACAAAATCAGCCACACTCGAGAGCTGGAGTACATCTTCCGGTGAAAAGGCATGAGGCAGAGGAGAAGCTAGCAGCAAAACTCCGATGCTTTCCTTCCCGCGAAGGAGGGGAACGTACAGCATGGAGTTGATCCCCAACTCCCTCCAGATCGCTCTCGTTGAGCTAGCTGCACTAGCGATCTCAGGACAGTTTTGCACTGTGCCCATCCTCATCGTCTGACCAGAGGTGCTCGTTTGGACCCTGATTTGCTTGTCAGCAGGGCGACACAACCGGCCGGACCCAGCGATCTGGTAGAGGACATCCCCTTGGGCGATCTCGACAGCCACACCATCGGCCGCAGGGACCAGTTCCATCGTCTCATCCATCAGCCGTTGGAATATCGACTCTGGCCCACCGGCCCTCCAACCTATCTGCCCTACTCCCATGGCAGCTCCTCTACTTTTGTCATGGCTTTACTCGTGTCGTAGCTTCCCTGAAGCGACGATTGCTTGTTCCCATGCCGTTATCCGGATATTATCACCTATCGGTCCGATGGTTATAGAAGGTTAGGGCGAATCTAGGATTGCGTCAGTCAATCTGACCTCATCACAGCGGTTTTGGTCGCCACCAACACCACAAGGCGAGATCGACGACGAGGTGGGGTTCTTCCGCGCCACCATCGGGACCCGTTCATGGAAACCGTTCAACGACATTCCTTGTTCGGCCACGCTCGAGGCATGGGTATCGGCAAGGTCGATGACCCAACTCCAGGGTTCAAGCCAACATGGTTGGCATCTTGTGCCACATCCGCCTGCTTCGATCGTGTGCGCGACGTCACGACGGGGGTGATGATCGAGCTCGGGACCGCGACCGACGATCCGGGTTTGCGCTCTGTCCTTGATCACCAGCCTGGGCGTCGAGGTGAACGATGCGGCTTGGCACTGCTAACTACACACCTCACTGGTCATCCCGCAACGATCAGCAGTCAGTCCCAGGTCTGAGATTCCGACACCTCGCCAACCTGTGGACCAACCACGCTGACACACACCAATCGGTCAGTCGCTACCACTGCGACTGGGTCATCAACCGAGAGTGGCGCTAGCGATCAGCGCGCGACATGATCGCGGGGTCGTGCTCTGCGAGTTCAGCCTCCCGACTCACGAGATGTTCAGTCGCCCATCTGGCCAGTTCGTCCAGCACGGGAATGATCGCCGTTCCCGCCGTAGTGAGCTCATAGCTCACCCCCGGTGGCCGTGTAGCCTTGACGGATCTTGTCAAGAGTCCAGCCGCGACCAGCTCGTTCAATCGTTCAGACAACACCGAATCGGTGATCGGAGCGAGGGACCTTCGCATCTCCGAAAAGCTCGCTGGCCCCTTACTGAGTGTTCCCAGCACGAGCCCGCTCCAACGCTTTCCTAGCACTTCGAAGGCGCGCACCAGCCCTGCATCACAGTGCCGGACGGCGCATGCATCTCGCGAGGACTCCATGGGGCAATGCTAACCGAATTATCTCCACCCCGTCGATCACAGCGTGAGGCTTATTACTAGTGTTTTCCTAGTATATTGGTTAATAGTAGCTAGTAGGAGGATACGACCTTGCAACTTTTCCGCCTTGACGCCAGTATTCGCACCGAGGGATCGCACAGCAGCCAGATGGCCGACATCGTCGAGCAGGAGTGGCGCGACGCTCACCCTGACGGTCGTGTCATCACCCGCCATTTGGGCAAGGATCCGATTGCTTCAACCATCTGGCCATTAGCCGTGATGGCCGCCTACACCCCTTCCAACGAGCGGACGCCCCAACAGCGTGACGCACTAGCGCTCGTCGCCGAACTCACCGACGAGTTGCTCGATGCAGATGCGATCATTGTGGCGGCTCCCCTCTATAACTATGGCGTCTCCCAACACCTGAAGGCCTGGGTCGATCTGATCATCACCGATTCGCGCATGAGCGCCGAGACAAGCCCGCTTGCGGGGAAACCGGCCGTGCTGGTGACCGCTAGAGGAGGAGCCTATGGGGCAGGAACACCACGAGAGGGATGGGATCATGCGACACCATGGATGCGGCGTATCTTCGCTGATGTCTTCCAACTCGACCTTCGCATCGTTGAAGCAGAATTCACCCTGGTCGGTGTGAACCCCGCATTGGATGAGTTCAAGGAGCTCGCTGCCACTATGCGTGCAGCGGCAGAGACAACGGCACGCGAATACGGCCGAGCCATCGCTCGGAGTGAAGGTACTGCTGCCTGACCCGATCGAGGGATTGCCGAGGGCGGATCGAGTGGCATCGGCGCGCCTCCATGCCAGCAACTCAACCCCTCGGTGATCGACGTGACCGGACATGAGATGATAGGTCCGCTCCGCAGCCCATGCCCGCCACACTCCATTGCCGCGGCGAGGCCCTACCCAGGGTACAAAAGGGTACAAAGCCGCATCGGGAAGGCGCAAAGGAGGGTACCCTTGGTTGCCTGGCGCTAGCTTGACAGCGCTTGGTCACCCAGTCCGTCCCAGCTCGACGCATGTATCACGCCATGGTACGCTTCGCATCGGTGATCGATCCACGACAAGGGACTACGCTCTGACTCGCTCGTCCAGTAGGTCACTCCGCCGACACCGGAGTCACCGCACCTCCTCAGCGACAAATGGGCTATCCCTTTGGTAGGATTGTCGCCAGTGCCGACTGGAGGGAGCCAGGGATGCGGATCGTCGCTATCGAAGAACACTATGCCCCGCGGGACCTTGAGGCAGCGCGAGGTGGCGCGACGAACTACCCCAACGAGCTCGGCACGCTCCTCGACGAGGTGGGTGAACAGCGCATCGCTGACATGGATCGCCATGGGATCTCCTTTCAAGTACTCGCCTCGACGCCACCGAATGCCGCCAGTGCCGCAGAGGCGACGAGGTGGAACGACAGGCTCGCGGCCATCATCGCTACCCATCCTGATCGATTCGGAGGATTCGCCTCACTGTCCACCCCTGAGCCGGAGTCCTGTCCAGCCGAACTTGAGCGAGCGATCAACGACCTCGGATTCTGCGGTACGATGATCCATGGCCATGCGAACGGTGTCTTCTGCGACTCACCCAGCTTGTATCCTACGTTTGCGAAGGCAGAGGAGCTCGGAGTTCCGATCTATCTGCACCCGACACCCCCTGTCCCGGCCGTATTTGATGCATACTATGGTGATCTCAAGCCCGATATCGCACAGGTCCTCTCTACAAGTGGTTGGGGATGGCACGCGGAAACGGGCCTGCACGCGTTACGTCTCATCGTCACTGGAGTCTTCGAGAGGTTCCCAGGGCTCCAGATCATCATCGGCCACATGGGTGAAAACGTCCCATTTTCGCTCGCGAGAGCCGAGGCGACCCTCGGGCGTGTCACCCCCGAACTGACCCGCTCGATCAGCCAAACCTTTTGTGAGAATTTCTACGTCACCACTTCGGGCTACTTCACTCTCCCTCCGTTGCTGTGTGCCGCAATGGTTGTCGGTGTCGACCGACTGATTTTTTCCGTCGATTATCCTTTTGCACGCAACGAAGAGGCTCGAGCCTTTCTCGATACCATACCGTTCTCTCTCAGCGATCGGCACAAGATCGCCCATGCAAATGTTGAACGCTTACTTCCAATCCCAACCTAGAAGACGTGGAGAGGATGGCGAGGTAGCTCCGGCCCGGATAGGGCAGCTGTCGATCTCCCCGCAACCGCGCTGAGGGCGAGGCCTACGCTCCTCCTCCAGAAGGACTCCATCCCAGGTGGAAGTGGTAGCTACCTGCCAACCGTAGACAGAGATTGTGGAATGCGTTCCCATCGAGCGCCACAAGGGAGGCTTCCAGCAGGACCTGCAAGCGAGGGACGATAGTGCAATTCCCGTCGATACCCGACGCTCCAGGCACCCTATGACATCGCGCCGATGGTGTCGCCAACCAGTTGACCCGCAGCGTTTGTCAGCAGGCAGTAACCTAGTGCGTTACCTCCACGCCGGTGTAGCCAACGCGATGGGTGCTGGCGATCCGGTGAGGGTCCATCGACCACCTCGATGCAGCTGCCTACACGTGAGCTACCAAGCAGGGATAAGCGAGCAACCAGGTTCTCCCCGACATGGTTGACCAATGGACAAGGGCACGAGTGATGCTCGTATCGCACCCGGTGGGACCGCAAGAGAGGGAAAGGTGATCTCTACGCTTGTGGGTTTTGTTCGTCAAGGGCTTTGGTAAGAAACTCCCGCATCACCGCCTGGAACGCGGCAAACTCCTCGATCTGGGGTGAATGTCCCGACCTCTCAAAGACAACGAGTTCCGCGTTTGGGATCAGTGCAGCAATGGTTTCAGCATACGAGACGGGAGTCACCCAGTCGGTTCGGCCGACCGTCACCAACGTTGGGCATCGAACCTTGGGCAGCTGTGCGCGCAAATCATAGGCTGGCATATTGTGCTGAAAACACCAGTTATGCGCCTCATGCCGATAGATGCCCGCATCCACCCGACGCTGTGCCTCTACGGGGTCATACGCAAAATCATAGAGTGGGATGATCTCAGCCCACCTCGCCTTCAGATCCTCATCGTCGTAGATCTCTCCTTTCCAGTAGCGATCGAAGTTCTCCCAATTAATTTCGATACGCGTCTGGTTGCGAGCATTCTCGTAGGCACGGGCAAGGTTTGAGTTGTCAGCGGAGGTATCTCGCAATAGCATTGCTTGCACTCTGTCAGGATAGGCAATCGCATACTCCATGGCAATGAAGCCCCCATAGGATCCCCCCGCGACTAAGACCTGTTCAACACCCATCCACTCACGCAGTCCATCGATATCGGCGGCCCACTGGGCATGAGAAAACGGAGGCTTACCTTCACTCAGTCCACAACCCCGGGCGTCAAAGACCACTACCCTCACCATGTCTGATAAGGGAGCAAAGGTCGCTTTTGGTTCGCTGAGCGACCCGATCCCACCTCCACCGTGATGGGCAATCAGCACAGGAAGACCCTCTGCACCAAAAACCTCAACGTTTAGCTCATTCTCGTTGATAACGACACGCATTCCTTCTCCTTGTTCAACGTCTATGGACCCATCCGGTACGTGGAGACCGGGCTACCGATGCTCGCCATCGATCACTTCGGCCACACTGATCCGAGCGCGCGATAGATATTGCCGCCGATGACGGCTTGGATGTCCTCATCGGTAAACCCATGCTTGACCAACCAGTTCGAGATGTTGGTGAAGTTCTCCGTCGGATTCTCAAGCCCATCGACATAGGGGACCGGTTCGTACGGGGGTGTCTGGGGCCGCTCACCGATGCCGAGTAGTGAACCAAAAACCTTGTGCATCTGCACATGATCGCCATAGAGGGTGTCCGGTCCGAAGGCCACATGTTCGATGCCAACGAGATCGATACAGTAGAGTAGATGGTCCATCACCGACTCGATAGAGTGGCGAGAATGCGCTGGAGAGATGGTGGTGTGTGGAGCCGCTGACATACCGATCACCCCACCGCTCTCAGCAACCGCACGCAGGACCGCATCAGGCTTCATCCGTGGTGTGTTCCATATCGACCGTGCTCCCGCATGGGTGATAAACACTGGCTGCTCGCTGTGTTCGCAAGCGTCAAGAGCCGTCCGATCCGAGGAGTGTGACACGTCAATCGCAAGACCGAGTTGATTCATTCGACGCACCGCCCGCCTTCCAAACAAGGTGAGGCCCCCGTCAGTGGGCTCATTGAGGCCACTCCCGAGCGCATTGGCATCCGAATAGGCGATGCCAATCTGGCGAATACCCAAACCAAAGAGGATGTCGAGCCGGTCCAGCTCGTTCTCGATCGGCATTGCCCCCTCCAGACCGAAGACAATCCCGATCTGGCCAGATCCATAGACCCGATCGATATCGGCCAAGGAGCGAATCGGAACGACCCGATCCTGGTGAGCGAGATCGGCGAGCCGGTGACCGAGATCAGCGATCACATCGTCCCAGCGCCATGGAGCTTTACCAGTGACACATGCCGTACCGTCCATCATGTTGTCGAACACCACCGTCATGCCCGAGGCCTCGAGGCCGGCATAAGCCGTGTACTGACGTCCCGCTCGGTAGTGTTCGGGAGTTTCTTCCATGCGAAGCGGGAAGCGAACCGGATGGTCATGGAAGCTGATCACCAAACTCTCGGCAAGAAGCCGCTGCGCCCGATCTCGTTCTCCCTCCGTTAACCCCTCCTTATATGCGGGGACCCGATCGAATTCAGGCGCCAACTCAATCGTGGAGAGACCGGCGTCGGGGCCAAGATAGGTATACGCCAGGTAGGGGTGGGAATTCTCTGGTTCGGTGAAGTCCGGTCGATCCTCATTCGCCATCGCTGATCCTCGATTCCCTCTGCGCCAAAGGCTGAAGTCGGTACGGTCCGGAGGCCAATAGGCGCCAGAGTTGTTCCCAGGCGAGCATGCCCTCTCGCAACCGACGAATGCGCAGATATTCGTTGGGGGCATGCAACCTCTCATCGGCCGTTGAGAAGGAGAAAAAGAGTGTCTTGGCCCCGAGGAACTCCTCAAACAGCGTCACCGGTGGCAGCGTGCCGGCGATCTTGGCGAGCAACACCTCTTGGGTCGGATAGACACTGGCTAGTGCAACTTTCGCTGCGCTGATCGCTGGATGATCGGCGTCGATCGTGTAGGCCCGACTGCGTGCTGGATCAACGTTGAGCTCGACATCGACTCCGGGTAACGTGATAGCCGCGCAATGGGCTTGCAAGGCAGCGACCACCGCATCCGGTTCCTGGTCCGGAACCAGGCGGCAAGAGATATTCGCGACGGCCCTGTGAGGGATCACCGTGTACTTGCCACCGGCTTTCACACCGTTGACCTCCAACGTAGGGCGCTCCCACAACCGTTCCAATAGAGAGTAACCCGCTTCACCAAATCCCTGTCGGAGCCCCAAGCCCTCCAGAAACTCCTGTTCATCAAAGGAGACCGCTGCTATCGCTCCTCGTCGTTCATCGCTCAGCGCCGCTATGCCGTCGTAGAAGCCCGCCACCGCCACGCTACCATCGGTGTGATGCAGACCGGCGATGATCTCGCAGAGGGCATGGACAGGGTTGGCGACCACCCCACCATAGCGCCCGGAATGCAGGTCCCCTTCCGCACCGGTCACGACAAGATCCATGGAGAGAAGACCCTTAGAACCAATGGAGAGTGATGGTTCGTCGGGACGCCACATGGCGCCATCAGCCGAGATCACAAGGTCGGCGCCCAACAGCGCAACGTGTTCTGCGACGAATGCGGGGAGATGGGGACTCCCGATCTCCTCCTCGCCCTCGAAGAGGAACTTGACATTGAGGGGCAGACGACCCTCTTGGTCGATAAAGGCCTGGGCGACCTTGAGGACGATATAGACCGGACCCTTGTCATCGGTCGAACCGCGTCCTCGCATCACCTCCCCATCCACCGTCAAGGAGAACGGGTCGCTCATCCACTCCTCAAGTTGGCCCGTGGGCTGCACATCGTAGTGGCCATAGATGAGAACGGTCGGTGCCCCCTCAGCACCCAGCCACTCGCCCATTACCACAGGATGACCCGCTGTCTCCACGAGATGACCATTGGCGAAGGAGAGCTGATCGACAAGCCACTGAGCCGCCGCCCTCATCACCGTTGGTGTCGCATCTCGACTGACGCTGGGTATGGCTACATAGTCCGCCAATTCGCTGAGATAGCCGGCATCGTCGGGATCAAAGACGAGCACGGCCATGCCTCCCCGTCGCGATACCGCAGACACCGCACCGATCCTCGCGATCTCCCATCCGTTGACCCCCCATTGGTGAACCTCAAACTGGCTCCGTCCACCTCGTCGAGCACGATCGTCGTTTACCAGTTTCTTGTACTATATCTTACAATTCTAGATTATATTGAAATGGGATTACCAATCTGTCATACAGGAGCGACCGCCACTACCAACGTCCTCCAGTGATGGCGACTGCTGATCACAGGACTTGACCTGTGATCGTTCCACAAGCCATGCGACTTGCTAACGCAGTGATGCCATCGCTGTCGGGCCAGTACGCGTCGTTACCGGCTTTTGATCGGCAACGGACTCAACAGCGAGGAGATGTCATCCTGGCCGAACTTGACCGAACTCGCCTGCGCTTCATCAAGCACCCCAGCGGCCAACTGGGCCTTTCGCTCCTGCAGTGCGAGGATCTTCTCCTCGATGCTGCCTGCGACGATGAGCTTATAGACAAAAACCGGCTTAGTTTGCCCAATTCTGTGGGCACGATCGGTTGCTTGATCCTCCGCGGCGGGATTCCACCACGGATCGTAGTGAATCACCGTGTCGGCCGCCGTCAGGTTGAGTCCGACACCGCCGGCCTTCAGGCTGATCAGAAAGAGAGGTACTTCCCGATTCTGGAATCGATCAACGGGCGTCTTGCGATCCCTGGTATCGCCTCGTAGGGTAACAAAATCGAGCTTTGCCTTCGCTAACTCAGCTGCAATAATATCAAGCATCTCCGTAAACTGGGAAAACAACAAAATCCTTCGGCCATCCTCGATCAGCTCCGGAATCATCTCCATGAGCGCGGTGAGCTTGGCAGAGCTGGTGACCCGTTTGGCCGTGTTGCTCTTGAGAAGTCGTGGGTCACAACAGACCTGTCGCAACTTGAGCAAGGCATCCAGAATGATAATATGGCTCCGTTCGATGCCACGGCTCACAATCTCATCGCGAATCCGTTTATCCATCGTTGCTCGTACCGACTCGTAGAGATCGTGTTGTGCACGTTCCATCTCCACCGCCTGGATCACCACACTCTTAGCCGGGAGTTCAGCCGCTACCTCAGACTTCGTTCGTCGGAGAATAAAGGGCCGGACGCGTTGAGCCAACACGTGGAGGCGATCGAGATCATGGTGCACCTCGACCGGTGTACTCCAAACCTCGCGGAAGAAGTTGCGATCGCCGAGAAACCCTGGGAGCAGGATATCAAACTGCGACCAGAGCTCAAGCAAATGATTCTCGATCGGCGTTCCACTCAGGCACAGGCGGTGAATCGCGTTGAGCTGGCGTATAGCACTCGACGCCTTCGCGGTAGGGTTCTTCACGTTCTGTGCCTCATCAAGGACCAAGAGGTGAAAGGACTGCTCCTGGAGGGCTGCGATATCACGCCAGATGAGCGCATACGTCGTGAGGACGATGTCGTGTTCCCCAATCGTTGCAAAGGACGCTTTACGATCGGGTCCATGCAGCGTGAGGACACTGAGTTCTGGAGCAAAACGAGACGCCTCGTCCTGCCAGGTGTTGATCAGGCTCGTCGGCACGACGACCAGGGCTGGCGAAACCAGCCGGCCCGCCTCCTTCTCGGTCAGAATATGGGCAAGCGTCTGCAGCGTCTTGCCGAGCCCCATATCGTCAGCGAGGATCCCACCAAGATCATGTGCGCGCAGAAACTGCAACCACGACAGACCTTCACGTTGATAGTGTCGCAGGTCAGCCATGAGTCCTCGCGGTGGTTCAACCAGCGCTGGACCCTCTCCCGTGAGCCGGGCACCAGCGAGTCCAAGCACTCGATCGAGTCCCGTCGTATCCCACTGGTGATCCCCGACGAGAGCCTTCACGCGGCCAGCGTCAAAGACCGACAGGCGTAGGTCATCGGCGCTTCGAGAGAACAGATCGATCAAGGTTCCCACGATGTGTTTGAGTCTTCTCGCCTCCACGGCCACCCGGGGAGAATCAGGTTGCTTCAGGTAGATCACCTCATCGTCGTCGATCCGCGAGAGACCTCCTGGGCTGAGCCACCGTGGATCCCGATTGAACAACCCGATCAGCAGCTTGCCGAGATCGAAGCGTTCACCGTCAACGGTGATACCGAGATCGAGGTCAAGCCAGCCCTCCTGGCTCGACTCTACATCGAGATGCCAGGCAGAGACCGTCGCGTGGTAATAACGGAACATTGGATCGATCTCTACCTGCCAACCCTTGCTCCTGAGCTCTTGCACGGTCTCGCCCATGAACTTCTCCCATTTGCTTGGGCTAACAGTTCCAAAGGCGAGCCGCGTCGCTGGGCCACCCAATGCTTTGACGACGGAGGGGCTGAGCTCTTCGAGTTGTATCGACGCTAGCTCTTTTCGTGCCTTCTTCTCTGCCCTCTTGTTACGGGTAAGGTGTACAGTTCGCTGCTCGCTCGTCTCGATGAGCTCGCCTTCTTCGCCGACTTCGACCACGACCTCACCATAGCGAAACTCTGCACGTGCAAAATCGATCATCCCATCGCTCATCCGTAGCATCCAGGTTCCGCCATGCTGGGGCACCGGCGCACTCGAGACGACAAGTGCTGGCACCAATGGCGCCTTTACTGTTGGGAGTGTCTTGTCCGGCCTTTCACTCGGCAGGGCAATCGGTTGACCAACGTTTTGCAGCACCTCCTTCGCACGCTTGGCTTCAAGAGGATTCAGTGCCGGAGCTCGTAGGATAGCGCTAACAAGGTGCTTCGGCGCTTCCGTGATGACAGAACCGATCTCTCCGGCCTGCTCATCGATGTAGAGGATCTCATCTTTTGTCGGCAGACACCAAGCATCACGCTCACCAACATCAAGAACGGGGACTTGCTCCCCGCTGCTCACCACCCGCCACCGAAGCACGCCTGTCCGTGGGTCACCAAACTTCAGTGGGGACCCGGCATTTGGCCGTCCAAAGAGACGACCCGTCCCCGCTAGTAACTCGAGGGCCCTTGATGCGTACACTCCCCCAAGCCCGAAGTAATCGAATTGGTACTCATTGGGTTTCACCGCGTCAAAAAGCAGCATCCTGATGGCGTCGAAATCGATCGGCGTCACAAAGGTAGGTTGGATCTTCAAGATATGGCGAAAGCTCGTCCACGGTTCGAGTTTGGGGCCGAGCCCTCCATTCTCCTCCCGGCGGGTCTTGAAACATGCCAAACGAGGGGGCAATCGGTCTTCGCCGGGCAAAATTCTCCAGATAATGGCCACCGCCTGCTCGCCATCTTCCATCGCTGGAGGTGTCGCAACGACCGCACGCCGTACGTCCTCAAGCCACTCCTTGGCCTGGGACCGGATCTCCGGTCCCCTGTCCGGCTTCGGGGTCCGCAAGGCCACAAGGGCCGCTGCAGCACCATGTTTGCAGCGCGTCGACACCGGGCAGGTGCAGATCGAGAGCATGCGATTGCTGGCGAAGTGCACGACCACACGATATGGCCGTACGGCCGTCCCCTGCACGTTGGCCACAATGGCATCGACAGTGACCGACTGCAGATCCACCCGATGGAGATAGCCTTCACCCTTTTGGATCTCGCGCTCTCCAAAGTAGCTCGCCGCATCTTGCCGGGTGAAATTCAATCCGTCCATCATCGACCCCTTATTTGCCTCTCAACCCATGACAGCGCAGTTGCCACTCTCAAGCCACCAACTCACCATGGAGTGACCCGCCAGCGTCCACCAGCTATTTCTCAACATTTTGGGAACCATCAATGATCAGAACTGCCAAGCCTAAGCTGCGTCCGAGTGATGAAGGCACCGCCGGTCTCCTCACTTTGTGTCACCGAGACCAATCTACCCAGTGATGCCACCAGGAGCGAACCGATCCCCTCGATGCACCCATCGACAGCCATGATCAGCCACTCGATTGACTAGCGTGCGGCTGCTCTTGTCGCGGGCCCCACCCCCTGCAGAGCAGCGTGCTCAATGGCTCCCCAAGGACGACCGCGGCACTGCTCATACCCTCGACTTGCCCATCGACACAACGACCACCACGTGCCGACCTCTCAACAGCGATAGGGTATGGTGGTAGGAATGGTAGTTGGTATACCGAATGTAAGAGCTTCACGGAGCAACGATGCCTACCGTGTCCTCAAAGGTATGATTCTTCGCGGGACGTTAGCTCCTGGCGCTGAGTTCACTGAATTGGGGGCCGCTGAGCTGGTCGGTTCGAGTCGGACACCAGTCCGTGAGGCGTTGGCGCGACTACGCCACGATCGCCTCATCGTGTTACTCGCCGCTCGTCGCTACGCCGTCGCCCCCATCGCCATGGGCGATGTCCGCAATCTCTTTGACGTACGCCGACTCATTGAGTCCGAGACAACCCGATTAGCGGCGGGGAGGGTTGACGGCGAGCAGTTACGCGCACTCGATCAGCTCTGTGCCGACACCTATGATCCAGCCGATCCGGAGAGCATTCAACGATTCCTACGGGCCAACAGAGAGTTCCATCAAGCCGTAGCCAGAGCCTCGGGTAATCCCCGACTCGTCGACCTGCTCAGCCCGCTCCTCGATGAGATGGAACGGCTCCTGTACCTTGGCCTCCAACACAGCGACCGCGGGGCTGCGATCATCCACGAACACCGCTCGCTGATCTCCGCACTTGAGGCCGGCGAGACAACCCTCGCTGTAGGAGAGATCCATACCCAGCTTGACGACGCTCTCGAGATGGTCACCCAGGCCTTTCTCGATGGAGCCTTCGACAACGCTTTGCTGACGGTCAACTTAGATGGAGGAACAGACGCATGACCACCAACCCAGTCTCCGAGGCCGCAACAACCGCATCACCGCATCACCAGCTCGACCTAGTAGGTTCTTCGGTCGAGGTTCCCCTCGTCTCCGGCGAGTGGCGTCGCTATGTCAACCTTGACTATGCGGCCAGCACCCCGGCTCTGGTTGACGTCGCTGCCAAACTCGAGGCGTTCCTCCCCTATTACAGCAGCGTTCATCGTGGTGCGGGTAGGAAATCACAGATCTCCACCGCTGCCTATGAGGGTGCACGCGAAACGCTCCGTCGATTCTTCCACGGACGTCCAACTGATACCGTTATCATCACACGTAACACCACTGACTCGATGAACCTTCTGGCAAGCTGTCTTCCAGCTGGAGCGAGGGTTGTGGCCTTTACCTCCGAGCACCATGCGACTCTTCTGCCTTGGGCACAGACGCCGGGCAGCATCCACTACCTCACTATGCCAACGAGTGCCAGCGTCGCAATCCAGGCACTCTCCGACTACCTCACCCAACACCCGGATACCACTCTGGTGGCGGTCACCGGTGCCTCAAATGTCACCGGAGAGGTCTGGCCGATCGCCGAGCTGACGCGGTTGGCCCACGACCATGGGGCACGCATCGTCGTCGATGCTGCGCAGATGGCCCCGCACCTCCCCATCGATATGACCTCCCTCGACGTCGATTATCTTGCAGCCTCGGGTCACAAGCTCTACGCCCCCTATGGGGCAGGCGTGCTGATCGGGAGAGCTGACTGGCTTGACAGCGCAGCTGCCTATCTCCGCGGCGGGGGTGCGGTCGACTTCGTCACTCCGACCGAGGTTCTCTGGTCGAGCGGTGCACCCCGGCACGAGGCAGGGTCGCCCAATGTTCTTGGCGCAGTCGCGATGGCCATCGCCTGTGACACGCTAGCCAACTACGGGATGGACAAACTCGCAGCCGAAGAGATCAGCCTCGCCCAGTACGCTCGCCAGCGCCTAGGCGAGGTACCAGGGATCGAACTGTATCGCCTCTGGGAACCTGAGGCACCGCGAATCGGGGTGGTAACCTTCAACCTTGCCCCCTACGATCACAGTCATCTCGCTGCAATCTTGAGCGCTGAATACGGAATCGGCGTACGCCACGGATGCTTCTGTGCCCACCCATTGATTCTTGAGTTACTCAACGTCTCCGATGATCAAGCCACGTCGTTGCGGGCCGAACTCAAGGCTGGCCGACGGCCTCGCCTCCCTGGAGCGGTACGCATGAGCGTGGGAATCGGCACGACCCACGAGGATGTCGATTACCTCGCCGCATCACTCACTCAAATCGCCAACCATGGAGCGCGCTGGACCTACGCGATCGACCCAACGACCGGCGAGTTCGCACCCGATCCCGACCCCAGACCATGGCCTGACCTCCCCATCACGCTCCTCACCTAGCGTCGTTTCACCACCACCAATACGGGAGGCGGCCAACAATATTCTGTGGCCACCTCCCTTGTTGGCAAGGAGGAAACTTAGCTCTGCTGGTCGTCGTAGTAGACCTTGAAACCGCTATAGGAGCTATGGAATTGTCCCGGATACGTGGCCACATTCCCTGACTGGACCATCGCGGTAGGTACCATCACTTGACTAGCCTGAGCTGAACTCGATACCTTCACGTCGAAGAACTTGATCGGACTCGAGAAGGGCGTCGGGGCCGTCTGACCTGCAGCGGTCGTTGGCGCTTCCACAATGAAGTCAGCGCTGTCACCGAAACCATAATAATTTCCGGTCCCACTCACCGACTGTCCAGTGGTCAGGTCAGCGACCGTCACCTTCCACTCGGTGCCCGTCACCTGCGCAACTGTGACTTGCATGTCATTGCCTGGCGCAACATTCATATTGGGAACCGTCTGCGAGGGTGACGGTAAGTTCTCAACCCACGGAACGATCTTCACGGAACCCGTCGTCAGGTCGGGGATCTCATAGACGCCTGCTTGGATGAGGGTCTGATTCCCGGAGGTGCCACCGATGCCGACCCACTCTGCCAATGAGCAAGAGAGGCTCATACCACCGGAGACATCACTCTGGCACGAGGCCGGCAACGAGGAGGAGATGGTCGGAACCACAAACTGAGCACTCGCCCTGGTAAACGGTACCCCGTTTGGCGAGTAGTCAACGTATCCCGACCAGTTGCCCGAAGGAACATCAACGACAACCGGTACGGTGACTTGACTCGACTGCCCTGCCGCGTCGGTGACGGTGATCGTTGCATGGCCATTGCCTGGCGCCGTCGGAACGCCATAGAGCAAACCACTCGGCGTTATCTGCAGCCAGCCGAGATTGCTGTTAATCGACCACTGTAGCCCACCATTACCGCCAGTTGCGGACAATTGCTGTTGGACTTGGGTCCCCTCGATCGCACCGATGCCCGATGGGGCCTGAATCTTGAGGGATGAGGCATTCCCTGTTGAGGAGGAAGCCGGCGTCGCCGCTACCTTGTGATTGTACTGTTGAATGAGGGTCGCGAGCGAGTTCGAGGAGTTCTTCGACTCAAGGCTCCTCCGCGAGGTCGCAAAAGTACTAGGGTTATTGACCTTGGAATGGGTCACCGGTGCGGTCTGGGCACCCCAAAAACCGACCGCCAACGCTGCGGTGGCTCCGACAATAGCGAGTTTCCCAGCTGATGAACGTCGTACCATGATCTTTACGCCTCCATTTCCTCTGTCTGATTTTCACGCAACTGGTCACCAAACAACCAAGCATTCAGGGCAACGGTGTCTCTGCGCATCGTCGGCATCCAACGACCGGCTCGTTCGTTGCCCCTTCCGAACTCGCCCCGAACGACCACAGCAAGACCATCGGCGAACCCGCCATCCGCGTCATTGCCTTGAACCTTGTCACTACCAGTTGTGAGAATCTCAATCATCACTCGTTACTCCAACGCTTCATTCATCAAGGTAGGTGCGCGGGCTTAGTGGAGCACAAAGCGAAGCGTAAAGAAACCTGGATGAATGAGCAACCAAGCTGTATCGAGAAGACGCGCCACCAACGACACGTATCAAGGAGTGGTGGCCCCCTTCTCAGACCCACCCGAATACCGCACCCACAACTGGAGGAGATACCACCGCAAGCTCGGCCCGGGCTTGGTCCCCTCGTTCAGCACCTCTTCGTCCTCGATACGGGACTCTACTGCTGCGGAGGTCAGCACGCTAGGGCGATACGTCTCGCGCCGGCGCGAGCGATGGCCCTCCTACCCTGGATCGGCTCATCTACCGCCCTCATCACCTCGCGGGAAGGACGCCTCGCTAGCAGTAGCCTCTCACTCTCACCCAGCCCCATCTGATCCGAGCTGTTGGAACGTCATCAAAGAAGATAGGGAATCGAAGTACGGTCCTGCGCCGCCCTATCCCCATTGATCGCTCACACGACCCATCGACGAGATCACCGCTCTTGGTGCTCATCAACACCCGCGCTCCACTACACCATCGGCGAAAACGTGGGCTCGCCGCATAGGACCTGTCGTGAGCGCAAGGTCGATTGACCCGTCCCAGCGAACCAGCGCCAAACACAGAGGACACGGTCGGTGCGTATGCTCATCGCGTCCGACTCCGCCGCATCCAAGGGTTGACGAGTGCCTCGGTGACGTAGGCATTGCCGTCGTCAGCAACCGTAGTCCCAGGGGCGACAATCTCATCGATGCGATCGAGTACCTCTGTGCTGAGTTCCACATCCACCGCACCCAACTGACTCTCCAACTGATCCATCGTCCTCGGCCCAATAATTGGGCTCGTCACCGCTGGGTGTTGCAGCACAAAGGCCAGAGCGAGGTGCACCAGTGTGATGCCGCTGTCCTCAGCAAGCTGGGCAAAGTCTTCGACCGCATCGAGTTTCGCTTGATTAGCAGGCAAAGAGAGGTCAAAACGCGCCGGCATCATCTGTGCTCTCCTCGTCTGGGGAGCACCCTGATCTCGACGGATTCGGCCCGATAGCCAACCTCCAGCCAATGGACTCCACGAGAGGACACCGAGATGGTACTTCTCGGCGATCGGCAGTACTTCACGCTCGATGCCACGATCGAGTAGCGAATATGGCGGCTGCTCGGTCACGAAGCGGCCGAGGCCACGTCGTTCGGAGATCCACTGATCCTCGACCATCCTTGCGGCGGGGAAGGTCGAGGAACCAAAGGCTCGAATCTTACCTTGGCGCTGAAGGTCGGTTAAGGCAGCAAGCGTCTCGTCGTCATCGGTGTCAGCATCTGGACGATGAACCTGGTAGAGATCGATCCAGTCGGTCTGTAACCTCCGAAGACTCTGTTCAACCTCTTGGATCATCCAACGGCGTGAGTTGCCTCGCTTGTTAGGGTCACCGCCGGGCGTTCCCATCGCCACGTCCATCGGTCCATGAAATTTCGTCGCCAGAATCACCTCATCGCGGCGTCCTTTCAGGGCCTTGCCAACGATCACCTCAGACTCTCCCTGAGAGTAGACATCAGCAGTGTCAATGAAGTTCACACCCGCATCAAGGGCGCGGTGAATAATCTGGGTCGCGGCGTCGTGATCGGGTTCTCCCCAAGCTCCAAACATCATCGCGCCGAGGCAGAGTTCACTGACGTACATACCGGTATGGCCAAGGTTACGATACTTCATACCTTCATGCTATCCCTGTTGGGAGATCTGCGTCCTGGCGCAATCTGGGTCCCAAACGTGGGATCCCCTAGTGTCTGGGCCCAATCACGCACGTGCGAGGCGTGAAACCCCTACTGATGGCGACATAGTGCCTGCGATGAGCGATCGTCGCCAATCGCTCCTGGGCCGAAAGGCATAGTCATGATATCCGCAGACACGCCCGGACTCCTGCGAGGCAACGGCACTGCGATCGCAGGCCCCCTGCATGCCAAACATCCGGACGACGCATGCGAGATGCACAAGGGTTGCCATGCCAGTCGCTTGATCGGGAGCAGGGCAATGGCCATGTTGGCCTTTAGGATGTAACGACATGCCCGACATCGCCCAGCTCATGCGCAAAATCGATGGCCTCCAACAACGGACGCGACCACTTGCCTTCGCCTTTGCCGTTCTTCGCAAATACGGGCAGGACTCCGCCTCCAACTGGGCACTTCTCATCGCATACTACGGATTTGCCTCCCTTTTCCCACTCCTGCTGGTTGCTGTTACTTTGACTGGGATCATCTTCGCCCACGATCCTGCGCTCTCGCACCGGATCTCGAACACCGTCTTTGCGCAGATACCCGTCATCGGACCCGAACTACGCTCCAAGGCAGGCGTCCACGCACTCGATGCCCACAGTCCGATCGCGCTTGTCGTCGGAGTCGTCGGAACCCTTTGGGGTTCCCAAGGCATCGCGTCCTCGGCACAGGAAGCGATGGCAACCGTCTGGAACGTTCCCATGACCGATCGGCCTGGATTTCTCCCACGCACAGGGCGGAACTTTGGCATCCTCGCCATCTTGGGCGTCAACGTCCTGGTCACCTCCTCGATCGCCACCTTTACTGCCACGCTCGCAGGACATGAGATCGGTAAAGTACTGTTGATCATCGGAACTGTCGCGATCAACCTCGGACTCTATGTCGTTGGCTTTCGCCTCTTGGCACCCAAGATGATCCCCACGAAGGACCTCTTGCCCGGGGCGTTGATCGCAGGCGTCGCCTGGAGTGCCCTCCAACAACTCGGTGGCTTCCTCGTCGGACATGAACTCGCACACGCTTCGGCAACGTATGGTGTCTTTGGGCTCGTCCTTGGCCTCATCACATGGCTTGGCCTCACCGCCACTCTCACACTCTACGCAGCCGAGGTGAATGTCGTTCACGTCAGAAAACTCTGGCCCCGCAGCCTCGTTCAACCGCCACTCACTGCAGCAGACAAGGCAGCACTCACCGCGCTCGTAGAGCAGCAACGTTACCGCCAAGAACAGGAGATCACGGTCGCCTTTGGCACCCCTTCGGACCCGAGTGCCAAAGACGCCAAATAGGCAGGGTTCTGTGGGTACTCTCGCTCAGTATGAAACCCATTCTTGCTGAAAGTTGCCACCACACGGAGGGTGCGAGATCAACTGGTTATCGCGTATTTGCAGCACTTGACTGAACTAGCCCCAGTGCGATTGACTGAACTTGTCTCACCCTCAACACCACTGGTCAATTGCACAGCACCGAAACCGGCATCGGATCCGTGCTACCCATGATCCAAGTCGTGCACCGATGTTGGTGGCGTATGATAGGGGCGGGGCAAGGCATGTCGATTATTCGTACAGTTGATTAACGCCTAATCGTTGGCCCCGAGGAAGCGAAGGAACTCCTGTTTAGCGCTTTCAAGATCGCTGATCTCAGTCCTGAAGTAGCTTCTGGGGCAGTCATTGGCCATGCGAAGGCGAAGTTGACAAGGAACCGTTGGGCTGTGGACGATACTGCTATAGAGAGACCGCATCCCAATGGATCCTTGACTGAGCTTCGAATCGAGATGCCGGCGGGCACGAAGCACTTTGCCGTCGCCGACGAGATCGCACGCTACTTGCCGGAGGAAGTGTTTGACGGTTGCGGGCTGAAGAATGCAGTTGAGTGGCTCAGCAAGGTAAGCAAACTCGCTGGTTGGCGTGAGTTTCGCTCCGTCGATCACTATCTTTCCTCCACAGAGACACTTCGGGCAATCGGCCAAGGCCCATGGCAGGGGAATCAGTCGATGGTAGTGCTCAGTGATGAGCGCTTGTTCTTCTTGACAAAAGGCTTCGTCGGTGCTACCAGTGAAGAGTTCTCCCTCACCGCGATCAACTCGGTCGTTGCGAAGCGGAGGCCCATCGGTGAGGAACTCATTGTGACCGTGGCTGGTAGCACAACATCCATCAGCCGAATGATGCACGGACAGGGAGATGCAATTGCTCGGGGGTTTAGAAAGGTGAGGACAAACATGAAGTCCTCCCTCTCGGCTGAGGCTTCGATTGAGTCGGCCACCTCTAGGGCTGAAGAACTGGCTAAGTTCGCGTCCCTTCACTAGCAGGGAGTTCTAACAGACGAGGAGTTCGCTGGCATGAAGTAGCAGGTTTTAGGGATTTAGCAGCATTGCAGATACTTGTGGTGGGGACCGCTCGACGGGTTAGTCAAAACTCCCTGACACAACACGGATGGACTGTATGGAATCGCTACCCATGGAAAAAGGGTGACGCCACCATTACGGACACTTCTCCATCAACCTGAGGGGACCGCCACAGAGGTGTGTCACATCGTAGGACCCAAGCACATGACAGCACGACGATTATTGACGGAGAGCTCATGGTATTCGGAGATGGGGCGGACGGCTCATGAGACTCGTGATATACATCTGAATCGACGGCTGGGCGTAATATCGGCTACTTGTTGCCCCACTATGCAGTCAATCGACGATAAGGAGATCGAGATGACCTGTTCACGGAAGCTCCGAGAAGCTTATAGTATCACATTATGTAACAGCTGAGCAGTACGCCTCTGTGTCCCACCGGAAACGCGCTTCAGAACCCAAGATGGTAATAGATTGCATACCCGAGAGGTAAGGCCGAAACCTTTCAGCCCTGAACAAGGTAGAACCGAACCTCGTTCAACGGTTGGATGCGCTCGAGTGTCAGCGTCACGGCCGACTGAGTTGGTTGGGAAATCGTTCCACGGAAAGAAAACTTTTTGCGTTTCGCTTGACAGACTTGTGGGCTGATTGTAACATTCGGATAGCTGTCTTACTACATCCAAAAAGGGGGGATTGTATGGTACAGAATGCTGATCCTGGGGGGCTAGGCGATAAAGCGGGTGCTACCACTGGGCACTACGAACAGAAACTTTCGCGCTCGCTCTCCACTTGGGGAAACATCATGATTACTTTGTCGGGAGTAACACCAGCGGTGTCAGTTTTCGCGATCGCTCCTGTTGCGCTCGTCGAGGCCGGTAGCGGTACGTTTCTATCGTTTATTTTTGCGGCAATCCTTGGTGTGGTGATGGCACTTTGTTGGGCGGAGTTGTCTTCGAGCTATCCGATTTCGGGCGGTGACTACGCTTTGGTCTGGCACTCTTTCAAAGGGCGAGCCAAGCCACTGGCTGGTCCCATGAGTTTTATCACCTTTGCCCTGTATGTTGACTTCATCGCGTTCATCCCTGCCACTATCGCACTCGGTGCTGGTGAGTACTTGGGTGTCGTCTTCAGCGTTGATGCCAAAATTCTCGGGGCCGCGATCATGATCCTCGCAGCACTGGTGGCGATGCTAAAGATTCGTTTCAATGCTATTCTCACGGGGATCTTCCTCGGAATCGAAATGCTTGCTCTACTGACCCTCACAGTTCTAGGGATCATCCATGCTCACCACTTTGGTGCACTCATACATCCCCAACTCGGCAACAGCCACAGTGTTCTCGTGCCGGTCGCATTCTCAGGAGTGCTCGCATTAACCGCGGTCGCCATATTTTCTTACAATGGCTACGCAAATGCTGTCAACTTCGCCGAAGAGACCAAGGGTTCACATCGAACGATTGCGAAGGCAATCCTCATTTCGCTGTTGATCACCGTTGTCGCAGAGCTCTTGCCTATCACGGCGGTCATCGTAGGTGCACCTTCGTTGAGCAAGCTGACTACGTCGGCGATCCCTCTCGAGTACTTTATCAAGGCGACATCCTCAAACACCGTGTATGACATAGTCGCGATTGGCATTGCTCTTGCTGTCTTCAACGCGACACTTGCCATCATTTTGAGTTATGCGCGCATTTTGTTCAGTGCATCACGTGACAAGGCGTGGCCTGGGAAGTTGAGCGATTGGATGGCTTGGGTGCATCCTAAGACACAGTCGCCATGGCTTCCAACCGCAATAGTTGGCGTCGCAGGTGCAATTCTTTGCCTGACAGTTTCGCTCGGCACGCTCGCGAACCTGACTGGTGCGAGTCTCGTAGCAGACTATGCGATCATCGCCATCGCTGCGATTGTCGCTAGGACCACCGGCGCCACGCGACACTCTCACTACCGCATGCCGCTCTGGCCCCTACCCCCGATCCTTGCCATCGCTGGTCTTGTCTATGTCTTTACTCAGCAGACCGGCTACCTGTTAGAGGTCACGCTGATCACCATAGCAATCGGTCTTCTCTACTGGCTCATTGTGATTCTTCCTCAAAAAGGAAAAGCCTGGGACCTTCGTGAAATTGCTCAGGAAGGAGATTCTCAATAATGGCCAATCTTGAACGTACGGCGGATGGACGTCCGAGGGCTCGGGCGCTTGGTTTCGAATTCGATGGAGTTCCTGGAGCAACCAATAGTCTGACCGATGTACCCGGAGTAGAAGTCGGCGTGAAGACCATCATCACCGGAGACTCAGTGCGTACTGGTGTAACAGCAATCCACCCACGGGGCAAAGGACAGGTGACTGATCCGATAGCAGCGGGATTCCACTCCCAGAACGGGAATGGTGAAATGACTGGCGTGTCATGGATATCGGAATCCGGCACCTTTGCTGGTCCAGTTGTCATCACCAATACCCATGCAGTTGGCGTTGGCCATGCCGGAGTGGTCGCTTGGACCGTAAAGCACCACCGTGATGCCGCAGAAGTTTGGTTGCTTCCGGTCGTCGGCGAGACCTGGGATGGATATCTCAATGACATCAATTCGCATCCTGTGACCGAGGAGGATGTGATTGAGGCACTTGAAAGCGCTATATCTGGCCCTGTTGCAGAAGGCTCGGTAGGCGGTGGGACAGGAATGAACTGCTATGAGTTCAAGGGTGGCAATGGGTCTGCAAGCCGAATTGTCGCTTACGGTGACACGACATATACGGTCGGGGTGCTGTTGCAGGCGAACTTTGGAAGTCGCGAAGAATTGACGCTTCGAGGAGTTCACTTTGGAAAATTGTTTGCAGACGACAATCCGATGCGCGATAGTGCCCCAGCTCCACCGGGGGCTGGATCGTGCATCGCGATTGTCATCACTGATGCACCACTCTTGCCCGGGCAGTGTCAGGCGCTTGCTCGGCGCGTCACGCTCGGATTGGCAAGAACTGGCACGACTGGCTCACACTTCTCTGGCGATTTGTTTCTCGCCTGTTCAACCGGGAATGCTCACGCATTCACCCCTGCTCAGGTTACCTTTGCCAATGGAGCATCCGGGGTGCTTGATACGATGTCGTTCATTCCCTGGGGCAATCTCGACCCTTTCTATGAGGCAGTTGTGCAAGCAGTCGAAGAGGCGGTTGCCAATTGCTTGGTGGTCAACCAAGACATGGTAGGTTATCTCGGGCACAGGAGTCCAGCTTTTCCAAAAGAGCGCGCGAGCGAAGAGTTGAAGCGGCGACACTGAAGGCAAGAGGACCTGCCGCGAGTGACACTTCCATCGTGACCTTTGGCGGGTACTACTTGACCTCGACGACTGCATAACCAAATTCTTCCTCGTGCCCAGGTTTGCCTCAATAGAATATCTGTCACTTCACCGGCAGTACTTCGTCACGTAGGCCAGCAAATCGGAAGTAGCTGTTCCGACTGCTAATTACAATAGGTCTTTTCGCAACTTATCAAAGGGTCCACGAGCTGGTTAGCCTGAAAGCTGGCCCTCTCTTCCAATTCGTCACGTGCGGCACCGCACGCACGGCCCACCTAACGATTGGTTGCCTCCGCTTCGCAGAGATGGCCAGGTTGTTCTACCGATAGGTCGCCACCGCCAGTAATTAGAGGTTCTATGAGGTCCCTCGCCAGGGAAAAGCTTCGATTTCACTCCAGTATGTCGACGGTCTCCACTTGAATTTTGCTAGTGGTACGTTTCTCCACAATCAAGAGACCAACCATCGCTTGTGCTACGCTATTGTCAGGTTGATCACTGCTTATCGCCCAGGCTGCTGCCTGAAATCGCCCCAAAAAGCCGTACGAATCATTTTCGGCTTTGATCGCGACCACGCAAATGCGCCACCCATCACTTTCCGAGCACTCAGCCGGTGCGATGGGCAGCTAGGTGAAGCGCCAGCGACGTAGTATCGGGTCTACCGGGGGCCACCGCGAGTAGAGCACCCTTTGGGCCATCCATGCGGCTACCAGGAGATCGCGGCTCCCGGTCCGAAGTTCGAATCGCAACACCTCACACCTAGTCATTGATTAGCATCAGTGCAGTTCAAGGGGGGTGTCTTCATCATACGTTGTCATGGATGAGCAGGGTCAGGCAGAACTTCGTGACACACAATGCGACACGGATTCAACTTTTGTAGCACACCTTCGCTCTCAAGCCTAGAAGGCGTCCCACTACCGGACCGGCACTGTGGTGGCGCGAATCCCGAAGATGCGACACTGGCACCCGCAGATGCGATTACTGCTCGAACTGCTCATACACATTAGCGAGATCTACTATTCTTCTTCGCCTCCAAACTCAAACCTTACACCGGAACAGCATGCTCAACATCCCTGCGGGTTTACCCTCTTGGCCCGGTACGAGAACCTTGGTGACCGAACTGTGGCGCATGCCAACACGGATCGCTCGTCCACAACGCGATAGGCGTCGAGCTCAAAGGAAAATGCACGTGTGACCAGAGGAGTCGGAAAGAGAAGGAAAGCCGACCCATGGATCTCGGTCTAAGGTGAGTAACGAGTGGTCCAAGGTTGCGCGAAATCGTGGTCCAGGGTACGAGAATAGCTAGCCCAACACTCCTCGACCCCTGGGAACGTAGCAACTACCACCAGGGGTCGGGTGAGGGGCTGTCCTAGTCAGCTATCGGTGCTTGCTCATCGTCCTCAGCACCTTCGAGCAGAGCCGGTGCCTTGCGCATGACATCTGGCTTGCGCTTGCCAAGATAGAGGGCGTAAGCAACACCAACCGCTATCAACGCAACAGTTAAGTATGGCAAGGAGTTATAAGGGGCCGCCTGCCCAGGCTGGAGATCACCATAGATGGGGATGGCCAGAATGAGAATGCCGATAATCGGAACGATGAGCTGCAGTACCACCTTTGATCGCACCCCAGCAGTTCGTGACTTGAACCAGTGGACTACCAATGCGACATTCGCCATCAAGTACATGATGATGACGCCGAGAATCCCGTAGGTACCCAAGAATCCAGAGGCTGTCCCGGGTTGCGTGAACGCATAGGATACGACCCCAATTGCAATACTGGGGGCGACGAATACAATGACGGCTGTCCACGGTGTTTTGAACTTTCTAGAGATGAGACCGAACTGCTTTGCCCAGAGTCCGCTGCGCGCACCACCAAAGATCACCCGGGAGGTCTGGGTGTTCGCTGCCACATAGCTCGACGTCACGGATGTGAGAAAGATCCAGGTCACAAAGGGTGCCAATGCGCCTATGTAGCGCTCGGCCGCAGCATGGAAGGGATTTGGATTTGCGGCGAGGGCTCCGATGTGATTGGTTCCAAAGGCGATGACCAGGGCATAGGATCCCAATACATAGATGATCCCACTGACCAAGACGGTACCAAGGACTGCGATGGCTACGTTTTTGCGAGGGTTCTTCGTCTCTTCGGCGAGGGGGGCAGACGCCTCAAAGCCGCCAAAGGCGAGAATGGCAAGAGAAAATGCTAGCAGTACTTCCTTTGAGTGACCCGGCCAGGCAAAAGGTGTCGCGCTCAACCCTTGAGGTCCTCCGTGAATGAGAAAGGCAATGCTCAAAGCCAGGAGGAGCACGACTTCAAACACGTAGAGGACGATGGTGACACGCACCCCTACCTTCAAACCCAGTATCACCGGCACCGCGACCAAGACTCCGTAGAGAATCGTCACGATTGGCGTAGCACCCCAAAAGTGAAGGCCTCCAAAGAGATTCTGGGTGATATAGCTTCCCACGTAGATGTAGATCCCACCAAAGGCAATGATATAACCCAAAATGGTGATGATTCCAACGGCAGTCGAAGTCTTTGGACCAATGCTCTTTGCGATATAGGTCAGAAAGGAGCCAGAGCTTGGATAAAGACCAACGAACTGTGCAAGGGAGTTGGCGGTCGCAGCAACCCCTACCATTGAGATCAAAAAGATCAGCGGCACGGAAGCCCCTGCTAGACCTGCCATCACTGCAGTCGTAAAGAAGAGGTTGAATGCCGGAGCGACCTGGGCAAGCCCAGGCATGATGACCCCGATCAAACCGATCTGGTTGCGTTCAAGTTGCTCTTCTGTATGATTATTTTCCACTGGTTATCCCCCTACTGAGTTGATGAATGATAAAAACGATTGATTGAACTCATCCGGATACTCCCACACACATCCGTGCCCACCCTTGGTTTCGCGGTAAATACTTCCCGGGGTTAGCTTGGCTAACTCTTTGGAGAGATAGGTAGGAATGAGGATGTCCTGTTCGCCAGCTAAGACCATTACTGGAATTCCCAAATCCTGGAGTCGATTTCTTGTATCGTGTGTTTGAATAGCGTTGAGCTGGGCGAGATAGGCATGCGTTGGTTGGTCGCCAAAGACCATGGCTTCCTCGAACTCTCGGAGTTCATTCTCTCGCTCTTCGAAGAAGGTGTTGGTAAAGGCCCATAGGGTGACGTCTCGCATGACGAAGGGAACTCCAAACACTGGAGCAAGATCTGCCCACATTGCAAACATTCGAGAGCAGAAGGGACCAGGGGCCGCATAGGTGCACGCGAACGTTACGGAGAGGAGTTGCTCTTGGAACGCAAGGGCATACTCTTGGGCGATCATTCCACCCATCGAGACACCCATGAGGTGAAATGATTCGATTCCCAGTGCGGTGACCAGATCGTGAGCATCCCTTGCCATCATCTGCGTCGTGTAGGGACCAGCCGGTTTTGAGGTCGCACCGACTCCTCGGTTGTCAAAACGCAGGACCCGGTAACCCGCCGCCAGAAGATCTGGCACCTGAAGCTCCCAGGTCTCGAGCGTGTCGGCCAGGCCATTCACCAACACGATTGTCCGCTCTGATTCTCCTTCGAGTTCATAGTGGAACTCGATTTCTCCAACTTGGATTTTTGACATTTCCCCCCTTTGGTAAGGTGTATTGCTGCTCTGAAAAGATTTTGCCCAATGTGGGACATGTTCGTGGTCTCAATCTGTAGTGTCTTGATCCTCCTCTCTCGCAACACGTGCGAAGAGGCCGCGAAGTAGGTCCTCGGTGAGCAAGAAGTGTTTCATCGCGAGCTTGGCCGCAGTTTCTGAGTCGCCGTCCAAGATAGCTTGAGCCAGTTCCGGGTGTTGATGGAGGGCACGCTCACGAATGTCCTTGGAGTAAGGTTCTGCACCAAAGCCAAGCGATACTTCCTTGCGCAGTTGCAAGGAGATGTCCACCAACAATGGGTTGTGCGTCGCCCTTGCGATGGCAACGTGTAGCAGCCTGTCAGCTTCGCCCGACGAGAGCCTGTCGTTGTGAGCCTGGTGGTAACCCTCAACCGCGTCGGCAATCTTTCTTTGATCTTCTGGGGTACGACGATGTGCTGCTGTCCTGGCGATCTCCGACTCGATGAGTGACCGGAGATCAAGGAGATGCTCTACCCGATTCCATTCGGGCAAGAGCACACGTTTGACCATTTGGTCCACTTCAGGACCGACATAGTCAGTAACAAACGAACCGCCATCGCGACCGCGTTTGACGATGAGGTAGCCACTCGCAGCAAGTCGTTGTATCGCCTCTCGGATGACACCTCGACTTGTTTGGAGAAGTGTCGCTAACTCACGCTCTGAGGGGAGGCGTTGTCCGGGAACGAACTCTCCAAGAGCAATTGCGGTAACGATGCGCTCGGCGATCCTTTCACCAGCGTTTTGCATGGGAAGCGGAGCAAGTGACTGAGTGATCCATTGGTTGGCAAAGTGTTCTTCATCCATGCTTCATCCTTGAGGGGTTAAGAATGTCCAATTCACCGGAGAGATAGGAAACGATAAAACTCGCGTAGTGCTTGGCCGTCTCGACGATGCTTGAGATGACCACATATTCGTCGGTCCCGTGCATGTTGCCAACGATTGGGCCATAACAGAGCGCCTCGCCACGTCCATGGTTGACGTAGTATCGCGCATCGGTCGTGCTACCCATTACTTCGCGGGCAGGTCGTTGTCCATAGTGCCTGACAAGCACATCGCTAAAGGTGCTCACAAGTGAGCTAGCGGGATCGAGATAGTAACCTTCTGCGCGAAAGCCGGTCGCGGTCACAGTGAGTGAGAAGTCTTCCGGGCCCGCGATGACTACCCCTAGGCGCTTCTCCACTAGCTGGGCAATCTCGTCGTGACTGTATCCGTTGGGGAACCCGATCCTCACTTCAAGTGTGACCCACGCAGGAACACTCGACGCCCAGTCACCAGCTTGGATCTTCCCAATATTGACGTTATATGGCTGGGACAAGTCAGTAAACGGCTCCTCGATCGATTCGTTGAGTTCGCGTTCGAGATTCCCTAACTCAGCGATCAAACCAGAGAGGAGCTGTGACGGAGAACGGAGCCTGTCAGCTGCTTCAGCGTGTCCGCCCCTGGTATTGATGGTCAGCTGTAGCCAGACGATCCCAATCCCTCCAAGGAGAATCGACTGGTTGGTCGGCTCTGGTAGTAGCACCACTTCTGCGTCGATTCCAGAACGAAGGGCTGACAGTGTTCCGTTGCCAGTACATTCCTCCTCGATCACTGCCAAAAGTGCCATTGGGTGATCAAGGAAGTCTCCCGCAACTACAGAGATCGCCTGTAGCGCAAGTGTGGCGGCCACAAGTCCTCCCTTCATGTCACCTGCACCGCGTCCATACATACGGTCACCAGCCAACACTGGTACAAAGGGTGGACTGCTCCAACCGGGGCCTTCGGCGGGCACCACATCAATGTGTCCGTTGATCAGCAATGAGAGTGAATCGCTTGTTCCGTTTGTCGTGGCCAGTAAATTATGGCGATCTCTATAGCCCTGCGACGGTACTCCAGCGAGTGGATCAGCTGCGATACGATCGTCGATTGATACCAGCGTGGGATCGAGGCCAAGACGACTCAGGCGATCCCCAAGAACCTCGATGGCACCGGCCTCGTTGCCAACGGTGCTTGGCTCGCTCACAAGCGCCCTGAGGAAACCGAGCTCAGCTTCGATGTGGGTCTCGACGGCAGCATCCAGTTGCCGAACCAGGCCGTCAGGCAAACAAGCCATCATAAACTCTCAATGGTGCAGACATTGAACCAATAGTACTTTATCTTTTAGATGTTCATGCACATTTTGGCCCCAAGCTCATAATTCCTACTCGGAGTGAACGGCCTAATTCTTGGATTTCTCCTCCAGCCCTCCTTGCTTGATTAGGAGAACTGCTGTGGCTTAGCATCCAGTCCGTAGTTAGGAATCGCCTTCGACACATCATCACTCATGGGGACTACGCTACAATCTCAAGTTAACTTGAGGTCAAGTCAAGAGAGGAAAAATTTACCAACATGTCCCCTAATCAGGAACTACTGCCGATTGGAATAGTCGCTCAGCGCTGTGGCGTCTCGGTGGCGACGCTGCGATTTTACGAGGAGCGCGGGCTCATCGCCTCAATCCGGCAAGATGGACACAAACGCATGTACCCTCGATCGATGATCCGTCGAGTAGCTTTCATCAAAGTCGCCCAGCGAGTAGGGCTCTCACTCGACGAGATCACCGAAGCGCTCGCATTGCTCCCTCACAACCGGACTCCAACAGCAAAAGATTGGCGTCAACTATCGGTTAGTTGGCGATCCCGCATCGACGAACAGATCAAGACCTTGCAAGGACTGCGCGATGACCTTGACTCCTGCATCGGTTGCGGATGCCTTTCACTGGGAACGTGCTCGCTCTACAACGCTGGTGATCGAGCTGCCAAGTTCGGAACCGGTGCGAGGTACCTTCTCGGTGACGAATCTTCGCCAAAGGGGTAATGCCGCCTACCCACAAGGCGATACCCTCCAACACCGCGGCGTTGGAGGGTATCTTCAATGAGGAGCAACAGTGACCCAAGGGAGTTCCCTGCGCTCCCTATTTGCGCTTAATAGCGCAATGTCTTAGACGGAAACCTCGAGTTGGCTCACCGTGAGGGTCTTCACCTGACCGGCGACGATCGTGACCCTCCCCAGCTGTTCCTGGCCCTCGATGTCAAGTGTATAGGTCCCCGGCTCCAGGCTTGCAAAGACCGCAGCTACTTGAATCCTTCCAGGAAGGACACGATCGAGGAACCATACGTGCTTATGGAAACCTCCGACACCGCGGACAAAACACTCCTTGCCAACGTGGACGTCCTCACCCATAACGATGAGGGCACCCACCGTCTCATCGATATCGACCGCCACTGAACCCGTCATGGACGGAAGGTGCTCCTTGGGCAGCATACGCTGCCCAAGGAGCTTCAGGGGAGGAAGTGACTGTTCGGTCACGAGTTGACCAGACTCGGCGTGGGTGTTGTCGAAGGATTCGAGAACCCATCCCATGGGATCCCCAAGTAGGGGAAGCTCGGTAGGTATGTCTCTCCAATGGGACCTAGCTGGCTTGGCGAAGTCTTATTGGGGTTGATGACGTCATAGATCTCACCCGCTGCCGCATCTGGCTTGTAACTCTTATCCACCAGAGGAATCGTCAAACCAGCAATCGCGCGAAGCTCAATGGAGACGACATCATCGAAGACCCTGCGTCCATTGGGATATCCGGCAAGATCGCCGCCAAGGACCCCGAGAATCGATGGGGAACTCGATGGAGGTATCGCCACATTCAGCCGCAACATGTCAGCGTACCATGGGCCGGTGTAGGTGTTCAGGCCGTCCACAATACCGGTTGGGATACCAGTCAAGAGGATGGCGACGAGGTCGGCTCTGGCCGCCGTGTACTTGGCCAGGTCTGGGAAGACCCCTGGATAGAGGACCGGCAACAACGACCCGAGTTCAGGGTGCTGTACGTAGGAGAGGAACTCTCGATCGGCAAAGGGTGGCAGTGTATTCCAAAGATCCTTCTTGCCGATTGGAACGATAACCTCATTAAACAGTGGGTTGCCCAACCTTGACACCTGCACGAAGGGACCCACATCTGAGTTCTGTCCCGAGAAGGCCTGGTCAAAGACACGCACCTTCTGCCGGTTTGCCGAGGTCCAAATGCCAAGCACCGCCGCTGGATCGGTGACCGAGGTCGGCATCGATCCATTGCTCGTCAGGAGTGTGATCGGCACCTGGATCGCAATAGAGGCGACATTGAGTCCAGCTGTCGCATTGACTCCTGCGGAGGCTGGTCCCGGAATGAGCTGATCAGGGGAGAAGGGACGAAGGTCGCCAAGATCAAAGATAGAGCCCAAATCAACATAGAAGCCTTCAGCACGCTGACCAGCAAAGATCTTCTCTCCATCGCTGGTGGTTACCACTGCTGCATCAGCGAGCGGCGTATAGTGGGGAATCGAACGAGGTCCAACGTTAGAGGGCGGGCATGGCGCGTTGCTCGCGAGCACGTGAGAGCCGTTTTTATCGATGCGTGTCACCGTATAGAACTGACGACGATTCCAGTTCGGTGAATCCAACGAGGTGATCTGACCGGTGTTATACAAGAAGGTATTCGGGTCGTTCAACACGGTGTGGAACTGGAACTGATAGGTGATATTTGACAACGGCTCACCGTTGTTCGCGATGTGGATCTCATAGAGCACATCATCACCGAACTCATAAAAGTTCGGTCCTCCGGCGGGTAGCTGCAGTGGTAGGTAGTTCGCAATGATCGTAACGGTATCTGGATTATCAGGAGAACGAAATGCATAGAGATCCGTTGAATCTGCGACGGGATCTTTTGATATAGCGGGTGCTTCTCGGTGTGACGACACGGCAATTTCCTTTCAGGGAACGATATCTTGGTATTTTCGTTGGTGTGGTATTACTTGGTAGCGCGGATCGTTGAGGCGAGTTGCGCAATGAGGCGGTGATCCTTGATACGAACCTCTTGGGTCCCAAACATCACCGACAACTCTCCAGTGGCGGGGTTGGCAACGTGAACCACCAACGACTGCAGAGCACTCGACTCCTCGGGAGTGAGTTGGGAATATGCTTGCTTCCTGGAATCGACGAGCCGGGCTGCACCACTTGGAACAACGGCAACTGCTCCGGCCGCCGCCAAGGTGGCAGAGGATCGGATCAGAAAGGAACGACGACTAACTTCGGTCATATGGCCTCCATTCACTAAGCAGCGAATGCTGCTGATGTGTTTGGTTCGTCACCCCTGACGGCGTTGGATGTCATCGATAGAAAATGTTTGACTACTTTTTGCGGGTGAACCAGCGATTCACCGCCCCCGCTGGACCTCTTCATCGTCAGCGATCGGCGCCGTTGGTCGAGGAACATGACACCTACACACCAGCCGACACCTCGTGCTAGTGCAGATCGCTCTCGAGTGATTCCTTCCACGCGAGCTAGCACACCGCCGCTATCAGATCACGCTTGTCCTCACAAACTCGCCAAAATCACGGACATGATCGGCATGAAAAGCCTCCATGAATGCCTCTGAATGCGTGATCACCATAATGGTGGCACCCTCGAACTGCGCATTGAGTATTTCAGCGACGATCTGCTCATTTTCTGCATCCAACCCCGCAGTGGGCTCGTCAAGCACGAGGTTCTTTGGGTTCAGGACCAGTAGGCGCGCCAAGGCAAGTCGTTGCTTTTCCCCTTGGGATACCATCCGATTGTCCTGCCCCATCATCGTCGCGAGCCCATCGGATAACTCCGCGAACCATGGGCCAAGGCCGACCCGACCAAGCGCATCGATCAACTCAGCATCACTCGCAGCCGCGCGCGCCAGCCGCAGATTGGCGGCGAGTGAGGCTCCAAAGAGGTACGGCTCCGAGGAGAGGTAGGCGATCGAAGCGGCGATCGTCTCCTCGCTGAGCTCCGTCGTCGGTATCCCACCGATACGCATCACCCCGGCCGTTGGCGTCCATGCTCCCAGCACCATGGCAGCCAAGGTAGACTTACCCGATCCCGTCGGTCCAACCACCAACAGCCGCTGACCCCCCTCAAGATGAAGCTCAAAGGAGTGCAAGATCTCGCGATCAGCGTCTGGGTAGTGAAACGAGACGTCTTCACACTCGATCGTTAAGGCGCTCAAGGGGAGGGTGGTCTGCGAGCACCGCGAACAGTCGCGACCCTGGAGCGCCAGCGTTCGCTCAAGTCGTGCGACTGCAGGCGTACCAGAACCAGCCGTCGCTGCCTCGAGGCCGACCGCGGTCAGCCCCTCCACGATGGCGAGGATCAGAAAGGGAATGACGGCGAGTTCGACCGCATCGAGCCTGTGCGCTGCCATCAGATCAGCACCAATCCATAGCGTGGCCGTGAGAGCCGTCGCCTCGATCACACCGTTGAAGACGCCGAGCCAGGTCTGGATGCCCGCCTGGCGCCGCTGTGGACGGAGTAGCCGGAACGTTTTGTGTTTGAGTTGGTCAAGAAGCGGGTCCCCACGGCGAAGAAAGTAGCGGGACTGAAAGGTTGCTGCGGTCGCCAGGGAGGTGTCGTAGGCCTGCGCGCGCAAGACGCTCGTACTCTGCGCTCCCGAGCGAGCGAGGCGATAGGCCCCAAAGGGGACCACGAGTCCGATCAGGAGCAAGCTCGGTAGGAGAACCACCACAAAGACGGGCGACACCGCGCCGGCAATGACCACAACCACCAGTGAAGCGAGGCCGACACCGGTGGCGGGACCAACCAGCCGCGCGGCAAGATTCTCAAGCTGTGTCATATCACCGTTTAACGAGGCGAGCACCTCGCCAAAGACCCCCGGTCGCACCCGATAGGGAACCACCGCCGCCAGACGATCGAAGAGCAGGGTGCGAATCCTTGCTGCCAGATCGAGGGTGAGTGAGTGACCCCACATGCGCTCACCATACTGGCTTGCCCCACGGGCCAGCGCGAAGAAACGAACCGATCCGATCACCACTCCGAGCGTCAAGATACCAGGCTTGAGTGCAGCCTTCGAGATCAGATACGCCGAGAGGCCAAAGAGCACCGCGGGTGAGAGGTAGGCCATGAATCCCGTCCCAAGATAACCCCACACCTCCCATCGACGTTCTCGCAGACGTTCGCGCGCCAGTGTACCAAGGGTCATAGCTGGGGGCCAATCTCAATCACCTGATTGGCTCGATCCTCTACTCGATCCGAGTGCGAAGCGACAAAGAGCACCTTGGCCCTGCCGATCTGGGCTAGCGCGTCCAACAACTGTCGCTCCATCGCCGCGTTGAGATGGGCTGTGGGTTCATCGAGTAGCAGGAACGGACGCTCCATAAGTACGACGCGGGCGACACCGAGGCGTTGACGCTCACCCGCACTGAGGTTCGAGCCATCTGCCACGACATGCTGAGACAGTCTCTCGACAAAACCGTCAGCACCAACGAGTGTCAAGACCTTCCCCACCTCAGCCTCGCTGGCATCGGGATTCAGGAGTGTGACGTTGTCATAGACACTTCCATCAACAAAGCCGGGAAGTGCGGGGAGAAAACCTACATCGCCGGGAGGGAGCGCCCCGGCCGAATCACCCGATCCCACACGCACCGCACCTACCGTAGGCAAGAATCCTGCCAGTCCCTCAAGCCAGGAGGTCTTACCAACGCCACTTGGGCCCCGCAACACGATGAGTTCCCCGCTTGCAGCGACAAGGTCGATACTCGCTGACTGCTTGCCGTTGGGCATGATCACCCCAAAGTCTGTGAGCGCAAGAGATAGCGACTTCGATGCGAGACTGCGCGTGTGTTCATCCTCCCTACCACGCTTCACGCGAACGGGGACCACCTCGGTGATCGGCTCTCGCGTATCAGGCATCAGCGCTAGCGCATCCACGCGTCGCACCAGCGCAGCGGCGTCCTGGGTCGCATGGAACTGCAGCGCTGCCGCGCGTACCGGTCGGAAGATCTCCGGGACGATAAAGAGTACCGCTGCTCCGGTGGCGAGTGACATCGATGCGTCGTTGAGACGGATACCGATGGAGACCGCCACAAGGGCCACAATGATGGCGACGAGCGTGTCAAGGCTCACCCCAGAGATGAAGGCGACACTCAGCACCCCAAGGGTGCGCTTGCGCAGATCTTGGGCAGCTCTCGCGATAGCAGCCTCCTGCAGGTGCGCTTTGTTAAAGGACTTGAGGGTGACCATGCCGCTCAGCATGTCGAGGTAGAGCGCGTTCAACCGTACGGTTGCACCGAGTTGACGATCAGCGCGATCCTTCGTGCTCTTGCCGACCACGATCATGATCACCGGCAGCACAACGAGTCCACCGACGACCTCGATAAAAGCCATCGGCGACTCGATCAAGGTAAAGAGGATCAGTGCTGGGGTGATAATCGCCGCACCAATCGCCTCGGGAAGAAAGCGTGACGCATACGGCACAAGGGTGGCGACCCCGTCGGTCAGGAGGTAACCCAACTCCGTCCCGGCCACCGGTGCGGCGCTGCCCTTTGTGATGAGCTGAGAGATCGTTCGCTGGGCATAGTCGACTCCAAGGAGGACCGCCAGGTAGTCGATGAGTCGCAACATCGCAAGTCGAATGCCAAAGGCAACACCGAAGAGGAGCGCCAAACGTGGGATAACCCCATATCGGTGCAGCATGACCGCATCCTCGAGCATCCGACCAATGAGGAGTGCGGACACCACCAACGATACCAGCGCGACGACTTGGACCGCCACGATGAGGATCGCGAGCGTCCGACTCCGTCGACTCGCTAGTGCGCCCCGCAATAAGGACGGGGCACGACGAACACTTGGCTCACTAACAAACACGTTCCCTCTTTGACCCTCATCCTCACTCAAGACTCGACGGTGGAGGGAGTCTTTGGCAATGTAAGACGCTTGCGGAAGATCCAGTAGGTCCAACCCTGATAGAGCAGGACGAAAGGAGTAAAGATCACCGCCACGATCGTCATGATGTTCAAGGTATAGCGCTGCGAAGCGGCCGTGGCGATGCTCAGCGAATCAGAGAACGCCGTCGATGACGTGATCACATTGGGGTAGAGCGTCATGAAAATGGTGATGGTGAGTGCCAGAATTGCGACCCCCGTGAAGACAAATGCCCATCCGTTCAGATGTTCTCTCACGAGCCAGGAGACGGCGGCGACCAGTAGGAACGCCGTCACTGGGATGAAGCCTGGCACGGCACCGCTGTTGCCATGCGCACGCGCAACAAAGTAGGTCCAAGCAAGGAACGCCAAGAGAATGACGGTTGCAGCTGGGGCGACCCGACGAGCCGCCATCGTCGCCTTATCGTGCAACTCACCGGTTGTCTTCAGGCTCAGGAAAGTCGCCCCGTGGAGCACGAAGAGTGCCACCATCGTAAGGCCACCCAACAACGCATACGGCTGAAGCAACCCCAAGAACGTACCGGTGTACTGATGCTGGGCATTGAGTGGAATCCCCTTCAAAAGGTCCGCAAAGGCCACACCCCAGATCAACGAGGGGATCAGCGAGCCGAGAAAGTTGACCCGGTCCCAGTTGGCTCGCCACCGCGTGCTAGTGCGCAAACCACGAAACTCAAAGGACATCCCTCGGACGATCAGCATGACCAGCACGACAAAGAGTGCTAGATAGAACGCCGAGAACATCGTCGAGTACCACAGGGGAAAGGCGGCAAAGGTCGCGCCACCAGCCACGATCAGCCAGACTTCGTTCCCGTCCCAAATCGGGCCGATCGCGTTGAGCATGCCCCTTCGTTCCAGGTCCCCATTGGTGATGAAGGGAAGCAGCATCCCGATACCAAAATCGAAACCCTCGAGAAAGAAGTAGCCTGCCCAGAGGAAACCGATCAAGACAAACCAAATCAATTGCAGTCCTGTTACATGCATAATCGTCAATCCCTCCTAGTAAACCAGTGCATCGTGTTCGGCATCCGCATCGTCCTCAGGGGGAAGCACCTCGCCGTTCATCATCGCGAGCTCCTTGCGTGAGTAGTGGTACATCATGGCGAAATCGATCACTCCCAGTACCGCATAGAGCGCGATGAAGCCAAAGAAGGTGAATCCAACGTCCCAAGCGGAGATGTCACGGGAGACTCCCTGGGCAGTCCGGAGCACTCCATAGACGATCCAGGGCTGGCGACCGGTCTCGGTGAAGATCCATCCCGTCGTGTTGGCGATGAATGGCAAGGGTATGGCGTAGATCGCCACTCTGCGAAACCACTTGGAGTTGTCGAGCTTCTTGCGCCGCAGAAGCCACATACCCCAGAGGGCGATCGCGATGATAACCGCACCGAGACCCGCCATGATGCGGAAGTTCCAATACTCAAGCCAGACGGGGGGTACATAGTTGCCCGGTCCATACTTCTTGACGTATTCCTTTTGGAGCTGGTTAATGCCTTGAACCTTGCCGTTCCAGGAGTTCGTGGCCAGCAACGAGAGCACATGGGGAAGATCGACCTGAAAGATCACCTTGTCGTGGAGATTGCCGATGGTGATGAGGGACTCAGGCGCCCCTCGCTGGGTGTTATAGAGTGCCTCTCCTGCGGCCATCTTCATCGGCTGGTCCTTGACCATCACCGTTCCCTGGGCTGATCCATCAAGAGCCATCCCAAGCGATGCGACAAAGAAGACGATCAGCGCGACGCGGATACCAAGGGAAAAGATCGCCCGCGATCCTTCCCGCTTCATCTGGTAGAAGGCAACACCGAGGGCGACCGCCGAACCTGTGATGAGCGAGGCAAGAAGCACATGGAAGAGGGTGGTGATAAACAGCTCGTTGGTCAGGATCGCAAAGAAGTTCGTCATCACGGCCTGATGGGTCGCGTGATCGATCTTGTAACCAACAGGGTCCTGCATCCAGGTATTGGCAACGAGAATGAACGAGGCCGAGAGCGAGCTACCCAACACGACCATCCAGATGGAGAGCATATGGATCCTCGGCGACACCTTGCCTTTGCCAAAGATCCAGATTCCGAGGAACGTTGACTCCATGAAAAAGGCGAGGAGGCCCTCGATTGCGAGAGGTGGTCCAAAGATATTACCCACAAAGGCCGAGTACTGGGCCCAGTTCATGCCGAACTGAAACTCCTGCACGATGCCGGTCACGATCCCGATGGCAAAGTTAATCAGAAAGAGCTTCCCAAAGAAGCGTACGAGATGCTCATATCGGTCATCATGGGTCTTGTAGACCGCCGTCTGAAAAATGGCGACAATAACCGCCAGACCAATGGTTACAGGCACAAAAAAGAAGTGAAAGATAATCGTCGTAGCGAATTGCCATCGCGACAATGTAAGGGTAACCGTACCCAGCAAAGGCTCCATAAGTAACTCCATTCAATTTCTATAAGACAGCCTAAGAGAGCTGAGGCATACCTAACTTAGGGTCATAAGTCACATTTTCTTCTCAGAAAACGCCAGGCGCACCGGCGCACCGAGGGTTCCTCTCAGCTTTCACTGTGTTCGCTGCACATAGCTTACGGTGCCACCCTCGAAGTACACACGACCCGCCGGGTAGACCCAGACCACCTCAGGGTAGCCGTCATAGCTAGCACTCGTCGTCGAGGCTGGCGGCCCCCAAAGCTGGGTCACCTCGGCCTCGGTATCACCATCGTTGAGATAGGGATAGGACTGTTGGGAGGCACTCCCGGAGTCCGGTGGGGCTAAAGAGGACGGGGTCGGGGTCGCTGGTACTGGAGTCGGTGACGCCCCTCCAGACACAGACCAAACCACGGCATCGTTCCACAGTGCATCGAACCATGTCAGAGCCTGCGTTCGCACGCTGGGACTTGAGGTGATCATTCCGACTTCGCGGTTGTCGTTGAAGGAGACAACTGAGAAGTTTTCAGAGCCCACGAAGGTGGTGTGAGGAGTAACGATGAGCTTGGCATGCACATAGGGACTGCTCAACGTTCGCACCTGTACACCAGATCGGACGAGTTCGTTCGCATAGCTCGCCGCTTCCCAGGACGGATCCGCCGGTATCAGCACGCGAGCAGCTGATCCATGGGTAAGCAGCGCCTGGTAACACGAAGGGGCGTCACCGAGCTCTTCAGCCATGACGGCAACCGGTCCAGCCTGCCCAAGCAACCCGGCGATCGTGGAGGCCGACCCGGGGGAGAGTACGAGCGTCGATCTTGGTGATGCTCCAGCAGCTGTTCCAGTCCAGTCTGCGTGAAAAACGGTGGCGAGCGCAGCGATGGCGCTTGGCTTCGAGGTCACGAAGGCATCTTCGACGTTCTCGCCATCGAAGGCACTCTGGGTCGCATTCGGCGAACCGAACAGAGCAACCTGATCTGGCTGACCAGGATCGACGATCAGGTACTTTGCGTGATCGAAGGCATACTGTCCTTCGAAACGTGCTGGAGCCATCTTGAGGTGCACTCCACTTCCTGCAAGTCCAGCGACCGCGATAGAGGGAGCTGAGGGGTCATCATAGGGATGCCCGTCAACAATGACGTCGACCTGAACTCCTCGAACAGCTGCGCTCCGAAGGGACGAGAGGAACTGGGGATCGGTGAGGAGGTACTCGTTCACATCGATGACGGAGCGCGCATGATTCATCGCGTTCAACCAAGGTCCAATGCCTGCCTGGGGTTCAGTGATAAAGGTCAGCGTGCCTTCGGGAACTTGACCCACCGCGACTGGCGCGTTGTGCCCACTGGGACTGGTCGGTCCCCGATCAACGGTGCCAGTTGGAGTCCTGTTAAAGTTCGGTTGCGAGGAAGGTGCCTGCGTTTTCTTGGCAGACAACGACAGGCCTGCATGATGATGCTTGACGGACTGACGGGGAGCCGCGTCCGTCGTCGCTTTGCAGCCCCCAAGCGACACCACGCCAACCCCAAGACACAACACCAACGGAACCATGCGCTGACGGCCCATTATCTATACTCCCATCCCGTTGATCGCCCTATCGTGGAGAATACCGCTTGACTCGGACATCGCGAACGCCCGGGTCAATCCGCGGATCTTTGACCAAGACTCATCGTGTTGTGCTCGATCAAGTAGTGCCATGCTCGATCTTCGCAGTCTCACCGAGATATGTTGCACCCCACCCCCTACCGTCGATGACCAAGCAGACGATCGACCCTCCTATCGAGAACCCAGCCCCCCAGGGCACGAACGCCATCAGAAGATTTTTCTCCTCTATTCGGAATATCTCGGCACCTCGCAGCACTACTATAGTAGTAGAAAAAAATTCTACCTAGTTCTGGAAAGGGCAAGCATCCGATGGAACCAGACGAGTTGAACAAGGCCGACCCAGCTGCGCTGACCTCACCAGCCGGCCAGCCTCACCATCTCCAGCCTGGGATCGTCTCGGTTTGGGGTCTGGTCAGTCAAAGCATCGCCGGCATGGCCCCGACCTGTGACGTCGTCGCCTTTATGACCGCTGGAGCCGCCTTTGCGCTCGTGGCCCTGCCGCTCTCATACCTCTTTGCCTTCATCCTTATGTTCATCGAGGTCAACACCCTCTATCACCTCTCCAAGCATCGCGGTTCAGCTGGAGGTTACTATAGCTACGTCTCGGCAGGGCTCGGAGCAAAGCCAGCATTGGTGACCGCCATCATGGTCGTCTTCTACCAGCTGATCAGTGTCGCTGGTGTACCGATCTACGTCGCCGGTGTCTTCTTGCCAGGGATCGCTCGATCGTATTTTGGCGTCACCCTTCCGGGCTGGTTCTGGATCCCGATGATGCTGGTCTTCATCGGAGTACCCTGGCTACTCTCCGTACTCGGCATTCGTCCAACCGTCAAGGCGATGCTCTTCACGAGCTCGCTGGAGATCGTCTTTCTCATCGTCGCGTCGATCATCATCATCGCCCGCTCTCATGTCGCAGCTCCCTTGCATCCCTTCACCTTCGCCTCGGTTGGCGTCAAGGGGGTCGCTCTCGGCATGATCTTTGCCATCACCAGCTTCATCGGTGTCGGTAGCCACGCCCCACTTGGCGAGGAGGCCAAGGGAGTTCGCACCCAACAAGGAAGGCTGATCGGCAAGGCCGCAATCCTCTCCCTCACTCTGGTAGGAGTAGCACTGACCATCTCGGCCTACGCGCTCACCGTCGGCTGGGGAGAGGCACGAATGGCACTCTTCTCAAAGGCTGCCGCCCCAGGTGTACAGGTATTCCTCCACTATCTCGGACCCATTGGTGCCGTGGCACTTGTCGTCCTCGCGATCAACAGCGCGCTCATGGACGATCTCGCCCTCATGACCAGCACCGCTAGGGTCCTCTACGCCGTGAGCCGCGACAAGCTTCTCCAGACGAGCTTTGCCACCGTCAACGGCAAACGTGCGCCAGCGGCCAGTGTCACCTTCGTGGGCGCCACAGCAATTCTGGTGGGATTGGTCTTTGGCCTCTGGCTTGGGCCAGCTCAGGCCTTTGACGTCCTCACCACCGCGGTCTTATTTGGCCTTGTGACCGCCCACACGCTCATGAACCTCTCATTGATGCGCATCTCCTACCGAGAACGACGCGTCACCCAGTTGGCTTTTCACTTCGTGCTCCCTATCATCGCAATGGGCCTGTTTTGGATGGTGCTCTATGAGACCGTTGTCCCGTTGGTCTTCCCACTCGCATGGGCAGCTATCTTCTGGCTCGTGATCCTGATCGGAGCGATCGTCTGGACTTACATCAAAATGGGCGGTGATCGTGGTCTCACCCGGCAGGCCGGCCATCAACTCGGTCTGGCTCATGAGGAACACCCCCTCGACACCGTCGATAGTCTTGGCCTTTGGCGAGAGACTTGATGCTACGCTCGGGCGCGGGGCTCTCCACTCTTGGCAAAGGTACGGTCCTGACCATCGCGAAGTGCCGTCTCCTAGCGATCACGATCTTCGCAACCCAACCGATCCTGATCGACTGCGAGGTACATCGAAGCGGCGACACTGCCTGTCTTCTCCAGCGACGGTCTCGTCTCCGCCGTGCATGGGACAACGAGCTCGACCATTTGCTCCAGGCCACCGATGTGCCCCAACCGATCAGGGCGAGCATCTTCGAACAACTCGCGAACTCACCCGATCCGAATAGTCGGCTCATCCCAGCTCAAAACCCAGACTGCTCTCCCGGCATCGCTGCAGCGTTAGCCCAGGATTGGTGGTGGGAGGTACGCGCCGGTATCGCCGCAAATCCGTGCTGCCCCACCGGGGTTCAACAGACACTCGTCACCGATGAGAACCCATGGGTCAGGCGGGCACTGGCTGAAAACCTCCAAGCCGAACCGGGCTTCATCGGGGTGATGGCCACAGATCCCGACTTCGGGGTACGTGATGCTGCTGCCGAGCATCCCCGTTGTCCAGTGGATGCGCAGATCAGCCTCACCGAGGATGATCGATGGGAGATTCGCCGATCTATCGCCAAGCGCCAGGATGCTCCGGTCGCGGCGCTTACCATTCTCGCTGTTGATCCTGAGCCGTGGGTGCGCTTCTTTGTCGCCGCGAACCCACGTACCCCGGATCACCTGCGAGCGGCACTCTTAACCGACCCAGATGCAAAGGTCCGATCGATGGCACGACACGCGCATACCACCACCGCTCGCTTGGCCAACTCACTTGCCTTCGGCCTCAACCAAGTCCTCCCTCAGACCAAGAGAGCGGATCAACCCTAGCGGTACCCATCACCAAACACCGAGACAGGTACCACGGTTGTCTGCAGTGTCGGGTGCGAGCAGGCCCCCAGACCGTTGTCGGACCAGCAAGGGCTCTCGGGGAAACATCGCTGCACTAGGACGGCATATTTGTTCACTTTGCCTTCTGTAGAAACTGAGAAATCACAGAAGACCAGAGCTGTGTCGACGTCCCAGACGATGACATTGCCACGGACGGAGCAATCGAATACGTGATTCGCCAGCCAGCGGCCGTGCTCCTCGATAACCGATGGTATGCGCCAGCGGAACACGAAGTCCGCTACTCTCTGCCCGCAGACGACCAGGGAACGCACCGGTTGACAACTCATCGCGTTCTCTCCAACACGAGTGGCTCGTGCTGCTCATTGCGGACAGCGAAAACCTAGACGTGGGCCACCGCCCAGATCAGCTCGGCACCCACGAGTACGCACACAACAGACATCAACACAAACTGCTTGCGCGACATGCATCGATCAGTATCCAGAGCCCCGCGTGGGCGGAGATATCTCTTCCAGCCTGTATGTTCATCCAGCCATGGAATCCGCGCAGCTAAAGAAACAACAAACGTGATCAAGACCAGCACGTCGATACCGATATCCAACCACAACACTTGATAGGGCTTCATCTCTTCACATCTCCTCTTGGGGCGATTCAGTAGCGACACCTAACCCAAAACGTGCGGCCGTCACCGAACGGCTCGGCCATACGAAGTCACGCGGCAGCAGCTCGAACGCTGAGGCCGTCGCACCAACGGTTGGCCCCGCGAGATCCCCATGTTCGGACCCATCCAACGCAGCGAGAACCATCAACGCACCACTACGGAACGCAAGCAGTTCAACCATGCCATTGACATGGCAAGCCTGCATAGATCGTTGCAATCCATCAATGCCATCCGATTTCAAGCTGTCCCCAAGCAATGGCCACACGCTCCGACGGTTGCGATCGGCTGCACCACAGTATCGGCAGAGGACCTCACCGCAGCCAGCCGTAGACGAGGGAGTCCAGGGCTGAGGGCTACGATCGCACCCTGGCCATACCCCGTTTCGTACCGTTGCACCTGAGTGATTAATAGTGAGTTCACTCATGATGATGCACCTTTTACAAGGTTCTCATGCTCACTTGTCCAAGAGTTGTTCTTGCCTCTCCGAGTACGGCCAGCATTGTTACTGGTCTTACGCGCTCTCTCCAGGTGATGAGTCATCCCATCATCTGAACTGTCGCCTGTACCCGATAAGGGCCTGGGAACGAACAGGGCACTGGCCTCAACTAGACCAGGACTGGTAACCGACCAGTCACGGATATTGAGCCCAGCATTGTCATCGCGATCCACCTCAACGTGACACACCTCACAAGTGAGCCTCTTGGTGAGCTTTGCACCCATGAGTCTGCCTGAGCAGTCATGGTGGATTTGCGATGAAGGGAAGAAGCGATCAACGACGACTACCGTTACTCCGGCTCGTTTGGCCTTGTAGGTGAGTGTTGGTCGAAAGCCTCCGAGTCCGGCATCAGATACCGAACGTCGAAAGGCTCGTCTTCCCATGCTCTGCCTCATGGCGGCGAGATTCAGATCTTCAATATGTACCTCGCCGTAGTTATCCACCAAATAACGAGTTAGCTGGTGGACACTTTCACGACGGATGTATACGGACTTGCGGTCTAGCTTGGCGAGCTTGGCTTTCGCTCGCCTGTATCCGTTTGAACCGGGTATCCGTCGTGAAAGAGCGCGCCCAACCCTACGACGCTCGGTACGCGTCGTACGTAGTGGTGCTGGGTTGGGAAAGACTTCTATATTGCCGTCACTGTCGGCTATCGTTGCTAGCGACCTCAGTCCGAGATCCCTAGGGCCTTGCATCAACGGCCATCTCCGTCCAGGTTGCATCGATCGCGAAAGTTGTCCCACCCGCCCGGTCGTCGTGGCGAGACAGCCTCTCCGATTCAATTCCATCCAATCGACAACGACTGCGGCGCTCCTTGCGCATCACCACCACGACGCAGCACAAGAATCCGTTCAATCGACGCGAAGATCCGACGATACCGGACAGAGGCGACGATCTCCGCGACGAGAATGGCAATCCCCATGACGTTGATCACCACAAAGGCACCCGCAAGGAACAACAGGCTACTGACGACAACTGTCGTGACTATGGCATTGCACAGCCTGATCACGCGGAGGTGCGTTTGCTGCGCCATCAGGTAGGCGGTGGGGAGGCCCTCTCCGCTGTCAAGGCTGGTGCCATGGAGGCGATCACTCTCGCACAACCGCGTCCTCCAAGGCGCTCGTTCTGTCTCGCGATACGAGACCCACACTCGATATCCCACCGTCCGGCGCCACAGTAGCTCGATCGCGAACCGCCCCAGCACCAATGCGGTAACGGGCAACCAAATAAGGAATTCAATCAGCAGTACCATCAACACACCATATCGCCAACAAAGTGCTGTTGTCCGCAAGTCTGACGCTCACGTCATCCATCTAGCTGACAGACGGGGAGAGCGGGATGATCAGAGGCTCGTTGCCACACCAGAGGTGATAGTCAAGCGGGTCGCAATCGCCAAGCATCTCTTGGGGCCAGAAGGCCCGAGGCCCTCCTCCAGGGAGGGAGCGCACCTCAAGGTTGGGTCCCTTGACATCGAGGATCCAACCAGCGCTCGCCCCAGGGCCAAGCCCGCCCGCGGAGAGCTGCACCAGCTCACCGCCAAGGGTGGTCACGGTTTGGGCATGGACGTGACCGCAGAGGTAGGCCCGCACCAGTGGTTGTGCCAACAATAGGTTGAGCAGTCGGTCACGCACGCCGTCGATGTAGCCCTCATAACCAAAAGTCGCTAGCACTCCGAGGTCTTTGGTCGCAACGAGAGGATAGTGACCCAACACGAGTGCCGGACCATCAAGATCGTCGAGTGCCGCGGAGAGTTGTTCAAGAGCACCGTCGGGATCACCCTCTCGTAACGCGATGGCCAACAGTGTGAGGGGACCCTCTTGGACGATGACAAGTGGCTCTTGATCGAAGGTGGATGCAAAGTTCGTTCGCTTCCAAGGAACCGCTTCATAAGTCTCCATGATGGGATAGGCGCTGCCACGCACCGTGTTCGCCGATAGATCATGATTTCCAGGGATCGCGAGGTACGCAAGACCAAGCCCATCGAGCCATCGACGGACTCCCATGAGTTGACTTCGATCAAAACATCCGTAGCTGGTGAGGTCACCGGTAACGACGAGGAGATCCGGATCAGTCGCCTGTAGCAGGGGGATCGACCGGTCAAGAATCTGACGAATGCCTGGTTTGAAACGCTCGGGCGCGAGTTCGAAGTGCAGATCCGAGACATGCACAATCCGTGTCATGCCGGTGGGCCCTCAAGCGCGATCGTCGGCCAGCGTCCTGCCCACGGCATGGCCTGTTCCAACCAAGATCCAATCCGTATGAGCAGATCCTCATGCCCATAGGCCGCCACCAACTGGATGCCGATCGGGAGGGGGTCTTCACCAGGGCTCATCGCAAGCGGCAACGAGATCGTCGGTTGACCCGAGACGTTGAACTGACCGGTGAAGCCGAGAAACTCAAGCTGGCGGTCAAGACCAAGCTTCGGATCGCTGAGGTAACCCAGCTTGGGTGGCAAACGAGGAGCGACAGGGGTGAGGAGAAGGTCATAGCCATCGATCTCAAAGAACTTGGCGACTCGTCGGCCATAGGACTGCAGCCAATCCACCGACTCGACGTACCGATATGCTGGCAGCTGACGTCCAAGTTCCACGAAGACTCGGTTATCGGATTCGATCTCGTCAAGATCGACAGAGCGACCCAGCATCCGTTCGAGAGAACGAAACTGTTGTGCAATCGAGCCCTTCACAACATCGACAAATCGGGGCTGGAACTCCTCCTCCCCTAAGGCCTCCGGCCACGCCTCTTCAACCATATGGCCGTGTTGCCCGAGCAGATCTGCAACGGCGCGAACGGCCTCCGTGACACGGGGATCAGTCTGTGCCGCACGCAGAAGCGAGTGGTCGAGTACCCCAATGCGCAGGCGTCTGACCGGTTGGTTCACCTCTTCGATGAGTGGCTGTGCGAAGGCCGGGGCCGTATAGGGATCGCCACTACGATACCCAGCCATCACATCGAGCACTGCGGCCGCATCTCGAATCGAACGGGTCAAGGCTCCATCGATCGTCGAACCCGCCCAGCCATCACCGGCCAATGGGCCCTTCGAGACACGACCTCTCGAGGGTTTCAAGCCGACCAATCCGCAATAACTTGCCGGAAAGCGGATTGATCCACCTCCATCGCTCGCTTGACCAACCGGTGCCATGCCGCTCGCTACCGCTGCAGCGGATCCACCGGAGGATCCACCGGAGGAGTACTCCAGATTCCAGGGATTTCTGGTGGCACCAGTGGAGACCGGCTCCGTGGTGATATTGGTGCCGAACTCCGGTGCATTTGTTCTACCGATGACGATGAAGCCTGCGTCGCACAGTGCCTGAACGTAGTAACTCGTCACCGGGGCTCGATAGTCAGCATTGCGTAGTACCGCAGAGCCGAGCCAGAACGGTTCGCCCTCTTGGGCTGCACCCAGGTCCTTAAGCAACAGGGGGACGCCTGCAAAGGAGCCGCTGCGGTTGCGTCGGGCTTCTTCTCGCGCCTGCTCAAAGCGATCGACGATGACCGCATTGAGGATGGGGTTGAACATCTCGATACGGCTGATCGCAGCGTCAGTCACCTCAAGTGAACTCACCTGCTTTGATCGGATCAGCTCCGCGAGACCAGTCGCGTCATATCGCCAAAGTTCATCCATACCTGATCGTCCCCTCTCATCTTTTTCGAGATGGACCGATCTTCGGTCCCTCCCACCAAAAGCAACACTAGCAGTGATGGCAAATCCGCGTCCAAAGGTCATCTCTCCTGCCCTCTTCCGCTCCGCTTGCCTCCCTGCGATGAGTCACCGCGAGGATCAAGCCTGGATATGCAGTGCGCATGCATCTCCACAAAGAGCAACTCCCTGCACTCTGTTGTCTGTCAACCCCTGAACCGCCTCTGTCAACATTGACTTCCACCAACGCGAGGCAACCTGTGGCCCACTAGAAAGACACCGATCTAGTTGGCTGGCCGCGAACATCCCCTACTGGTAGGATCGTATGGCTCGCGCCTCATTTTGAGGCCCGGAGATAGTGGTTGTCAACTGGTTTGATTCAGGTCCCTTCTCCGCAAACTCCTCCTTTTGCAATATCAATGATTCTGTTTGCTCGGTTCTTTGACAGATACGACAGGCAGGACCGCTACGAGACGACGAGGTCGGCTCGTAGTCGGCCGATGATCTCGGACGATAAGCCAGCGCCCTCAAGATAGGACTGTGCGGAGCCAAACGTCATCTTCAGCCAATCCAGAGTCGCTGCCATCGTCTCCGGATCGGCAGCCAATGCTGGGGAGTCCGCCGTCAGCTCACCTTCGCGAGAGATGCCTAACTCCTCGCCGGCTAAGGCCAAGAAGGCATCCCGGACGAGAGTGGTCTTAGCGTAATCAGCCACAATGACCTCATCAGTTACGCCAAGGACCGATAACAGCAGCGCCGTCAACACCCCTGTCCTATCCTTACCGGCATAACAGTGGAAAAGCGCAGGTCGCTGTAGCGGATCCGCCAGGAAACGTAGCGCACTGGCCAACTCGTAGGGACTCTCGAGAAGATACCGTCGGTACAGTTCACCAAGCGACTGCGATCCCGAACCAGGATCTGCCAACGTTGGGCGCAGTGGCGCATGCATCGTGATCGCCACGACCTGACCAATGGGCCCACTACCAAAACGGATGAGCTCCTCATCACGTCGTAGATCAATCCGGGTACGGATACCCGCGGCTCGGAGTCGCTCGACGTCGCTGCGGGTGAGGCGATGCGGTGAGTCTCCACGAAAGATCTCCCTCGATCGAATCACACCATCTCGTCCTACTGGATAGCCTCCAAGGTCGCGAACGTTGGCCGCACCGTCAAGTGGTATCCATCGTTGCTCTTCAATCATCCGCTGACCATCTCTCGTATTCGCAATCTTGAAGGTATCCATACATCCAGCCTGATGGCCAAAGGTTGCCACCAGGTGAATCGGAGCTTGCAAGAGCATTACCGATAACAAAAGCTTGTGCACCCCATGACCATTGAGCACTTGAGCTGGTTCTCGAGCAACACAGACCCGCAATAGACTGGACCGCACAAAGGGGCAGTACAAATAGGCAATACAAAGGGAGCAGATGAGCGCACCATCATCGAACGAACTACTTGGTTATCTCGACACACAGGGTCTCATCGACTTCACCCAACGCCTCGTTCGTATCCCAAGCGTGAATGATCCAGCAACCGGATCAACCGAGATGGGCGCAGCCCACGCGGTGATCGAGTTGGCCGAGGGGTTCGGTTGGACTCCGATCGTCGATGAGGTACGGCAAGGTCGACCAAACGTGATCATTCAACTCCGTGGCTCCACCCCTGGACCCCACCTCATCTTTGAGGGCCATACCGACGTCGTCTCGGAGGGTTCTCGTGATCTCTGGGACTTCGACCCTTACTCCGGTGACATCGTCGATGGCCGTCTACTGGGCAGAGGCTCGGCAGACATGAAGGGCGGGCTTGCGGCGATGCTCTTTGCAGCCCGTGCACTCCAACTGAGCGGCGAATTGGTAGGAACACTCACGCTTGCAGCGCTCATCGATGAGGAGGAGTTGATGCTCGGGGTCAAGGACTTCGTCGCCAAGGGCTACTGCAATGAAGCCATCGGGGCAATCGTCTGTGAACCTGAGGCCGGTGAAATCTGTATCACCCAGAAGGGTGCCATCCGGCTCGAAGTGCGACTGCACGGACGAATCTCCCATGGTGCTATGCCCACCAAAGGTATCAACCCGATACCTGCACTGATGAAGGTCTTGACCTTCGCCCATGAAACCGAGATCGAACTCCAGAGAGAATATGGCGAAGATCCCCTTCTTGGAGCCATCTCCATCACTCCAACGGTTCTACAGGCTGGATCGCGAGTTCAGCTCAACGTCACCCCATCCGTCGCCATCGCCGATTTTGACCTCCGGACCACTCCTCTGGTTGATCATGCCCGGCTCATCGATGCCTTCATCGCCGAGGTTGGACGAATCGCCGAGGCTACTGGCTGTCGAGGAGAGGTCGAGGTGATCGACGATCGTCCACCGACCGACATCTCGCCCGACGCAGACCTGGTCCGTTCTCTAACGGCAGCTCACCGGAGAGTGGTTGGCGCTGAACCAACCTATGGTGGGGTTCCGGGCACGACGGATGGGACGATCCTCCACCGTGATGCGCATCTGCCAGTGGTGGTCTATGGACCGGGAGGAAAATGGATCGCGCATCAGGCCAACGAATTTGTGGAGGTCACAGAGGTGATCGCCGCGGCGAAGGTCTATCTGCTCGCCGCGAGAGAGCTACTGCACGAAGGCCCATGAATTGCTCGCCGGGTTGGACAGCAGGTAGGCCCTTCTCTTGTGCACCTACGCCTCTTGTGCACCTACGCCGGAGGTGTAAACCTCCCATCGGCGGCGAGCCAGCCTCCGTCGACAACAAGATAGGAACCAGTCACATACGAGCTTGCCTCAGAGGCGAGAAAAACCACTGCCCCAACCATCTCTGATGGTTGTGCCCAACGTCCAAGCATGGTCTTGTCACGGTAGGCCTCGTACCAGCGTTGATCGTTCTTGATCTGGGCGGTGAGCGGCGTCTCCACCACGCCCGGAGCGATCGCATTGGCCCGTACTCCTTGGGGTCCAAGCTCTGCAGCAAGTACCTTGAGCATCTGGAGGACACCAGCCTTGGTGGCCGCATAGACCCCTTGGCCAGGCTCAACGACCTGGGCCCGGATGCTCGAAAAGGCGATCATACTTCCACCACCGTTGGCCGCCATCGCGCGCCCGAAATCACGCATGACCCGAAAGTTTCCCTTGAGGTTGATTTCGATCACTCGGTCGAACTCCTCGTCACTGACCTCGGTGAGACGCTTGCGTACATTGATCGCAGGCGTCGACACGACGATGTCAGGAGTCCCGAGCGTTGACAGCACGTTCGCACTCGACCCTGCATCGGCGATATCGAAGTGAAGACCTTCAGCTCCGGGCAGATCCTTCACCACTCCTTCAACCGCGGCATCGTTGATGTCGGCACACCAAACTTGCGCGCCAAAGGCGGCCAACCCCTGCGCCGAGGCAGCTCCAATCCCACTTCCAGCGCCGATGACCAGCGCACGTTTCCCGGTGAGATCAAAGAGTCTCCTGAAGTCTTCCATCACGCCTCCTCTTCCCCGTCCTCAATCTATCGCGTCCGATCCCGGACCCGGCGCTGCCCACGCATGCGCCTCCTCCGTACCAGTGCGATACCATCTAAACTTCAGCAGAACCCCAAAGGAGCACGATGAACGCCGACCGACTACAAACCATTGATGGGCTGATGGCCAACATCGAGAGACTCGCACGGGAACTTCCTGGCAGCAACCCAATCCCAACGTGCCCCGGCTGGACCGTCGACGATCTGGTCAACCACCTTGCGATCGTGCTCTCTCGTATGCAAGTTCGGATTGAGACCAACGCTGACCCGGAGCCAAACACCATGCCTTCCGAACCGCCCATCGGCATGCCTACCTACGAGTGGCTTGCGAGGACCTATCGCGATCTGAAAGAGACCCTGCTTGCACACGACATGGATGATCCGGCCTGGAATTGGACCGGGGAGAATCAGCGGGTCAGTTGGTACCTGCGTCGGCTTGCCCACGAACTCGCCATCCACCTCGTAGATCTCGATGCGGCCTCCCCGACACCATCACGCCCTGAAGCGCTCGGCATCGATCCTCTCTTGGCCGCAGACGGACTCGATGAACTTATCACCGTCTTCTTGCCGAGCCGAGCTCGATCAGCACCCCAACTCGTCGATCCGCCTCGCCTATTGAGCTTCATCCCTACCGACGAGGTTGGAAGACCGTGGTCGATCGAACTCGACCAGCAGGGTCTACGCGCTGTCGATCCTGTGGGTTCACCAGACGCCACCGTCAAGGGAACCAGCATCGAACTCTACCTCTTTGGTTGGAACCGACCAACAACAGGCCTGTCCATCACTGGAGACACTGCCACCGTTCAAGCCTTCTCTGCAATCCCGCGCTGAGATACCGGTGTTCGTGGATGCTCATAGCGAGAGGATCCGCCACAAGACGTCCTGCGAGAACCAGGGGACCGCTTGCGGGGAACACTCGAGAGACCAGCGGTTCCAGGAGGTAATCGTCAGGTCCTGTAGGAAGCGGTTGCACCAAATCCCCAGTACGAGAGATGCGTGTGAACTCCTATGAACCCACTCATGTGATCGGTCACAACACTCACCATGCGCTCGATGACACGCCCAGCAGCATCGTCCGGCCTCGACCTTCCGATCCTCGGAGGAGCACAGGGCATCCCTCGCATCGACCCACCACCGTCACGGTCGCTGGTTGCCGAGCACTCAAGTGCCAACATGGTCGCCATGAGCGTGCTTGGGACCGCAACGACCGGACGAAATGACAAACTCACGATCACCAGAAGGCTCCACGATTCAGCGCGGGGATGGATCTCCCTTGACCACCCCTCCCATCATGGGAGAGGGCAAAGTCGGCGCCAAAACTACCCTGATCGCTGCTCGTGGTCGTTGGCTAGGCTATGGTTACATCCAACGGGGGTTCCTAACGAGAGGGGAAGAGATGGCTCGTTCGCTTCGACATCTTGCACAGACGACCGCACTGGTGGCTAGCGCCGCACTCATGCTGGCGGCGTGTGGATCCACGAGTTCAACTGCACCATCGTCGACGAACAAGAGCACTCCGCTCCAGATGCTGACCATCGGCTCCTCCAATGTCTTTCCGCCGACGCTCAACCCCACCGCCAACGCCTCACAGGCCATCGATGAGGTCATCGATTACAACGTACTCCAACACCTTGTCCAGCTTGCACCCAATGGATCGATCGTCCCGGTGTTGGCCAGCTCGTACACGGTGAGCGACGCAAACAAGGTCTACACCTTCACCATCCGCAAAGGCGTAACCTTCTCGAACGGTAATCCGCTCACACCAGCTGACGTCGTCTTCAGCATGAAACGGGTATACGCCCCTGGCTCGACCTACCCCTACGGCAAGATCTTTGACGTCTCCTCCGTAGAGCAGGTGGGTTCCGATCAGGTGCGTGTGACGCTGACGACGCCAAGTTGGAACTGGCTCTATGACTTAGCCGCCTACTCCAACGGCGTTATCCTCGACCCATCGACAGTATCGACCTTGGCAACCGATCCCATCGGGACGGGTCCCTTCAAGGTGACCGGTGAGGTCTCGAACTACTCGGTGTCGTTAGCGAGGAACAACCAATACTGGGGATACAAGCCCCATGTCTCGGGTGTGGTCTTCCGCTACTTCTCCAACGCTGACTCCTTGAATGCAGCGCTGCAAAGCGGTGAGGTAAACATGATCGACAACCTCTCTGCGCCATCGGATGCGACGCTGTTCAAATCGAATCCAAAGTATAAAGTTGTCTCCAGTCTCACCAACGGCAAGGTTCAGATGACGCTGAACAACACCTATGGACCGCTCAGCAACAAATTGGTACGCCAGGCCATCCTCTTCGCAACCGATCGCAAGGCGATCATGAATGCCGCATCGGGTGGCTACGGACTGATCGACGGCACCGATACCGTGCCCGCCGATCCGTACTACATCAACCTCGCCAGCGAATACCCCTACAACGTCACCAAGGCTAGGAAGTTGATGGCAGAGGCGGGTTATTCCAAGGGGTTTTCGCTTCAGTTGGTCCTGCCACCGTACTTCTATGCCAAGCTAGCTGCTCCGCTGCTCGTCTCTGAACTCGGTGCCATTGGCATCAAGGTCAGTGTCTCCACGATCGATTTTCCCCTCTGGATCTCCCAGGTCTTTGAGGGGGGCGACTTCCAGGCGACCATCATCGACCAGGCGGAAGGGCGAGACGTCTCCAACTATGGGACCACCGGCTACTACTGGCACTATGCCAAGACGCCTGAGATTGCCAGTGAGCTGACCGCCGCAAACGCCGCGCCCACAAAGGCACAGTGGATTGCGGGTTACCAGAAGGTGCTCAAGCAGATCACCGCCGATGCGGTCAACGATTGGCTCTACATCGCACCCTTCATCACCGTCATCGACAAAAACATCGTAGGCATCCCCACCAGCGCCTACACGGAGTCCTACAATCTCTCCTATGTTGGAATCGGTGGCACGATCCCCACTTCAGCCAAACAGCTTGGCTACCTCAGTTAACCACATGAAGCTGGGGCTGTCTGTCGCCAGAGGAAGAGGTCGATCGCGGGTCTATCGATGACAGGGGTCCACATTGCTCATCGCTGAGCTGCCAAAGGCGGGCGACGTCGCCACGCGGCGTCGGGTACACGCTCACGAACTCCGAAGGTTCCTCATACGGCGTCTCGCCACACTCCTCATCACTCTGTTTCTCGCCTCGGTGCTCGTCTTCTGGATCCTCAATATCCTGCCCGGTAAGCCTGCGCAGGTCATTCTCGGAACCCAGGCTACGCCGAGTGCCGTGGCGGCCCTCACCGCAAAATTGGGACTCAACCGCCCGCTAGTGGCGCAGTATTTTCACTGGATCCACGGACTTTTGACGTTGCACTTAGGAGACTCCTATATCTCCTCACAACCAATCGCCCCAGTCATCGGAGCAGCCCTTGAGGTGACCGGTCCACTGATACTGGGTGGGCTCCTCGTGGGCCTCTTGATCGCCGTACCTCTTGGCATCGCCAGCGCAATTCGCCACACGAAACGCTCAGGCGTCGTACTCTCCGGGCTCGCCCAAGTTGGCATCGCAATACCAAACTTTGTACTCGGAATCCTGTTGATCATCGTGTTCGCCGTCGATCTCAAGGTGCTGCCAGCAAGTGGCTTCACCACCTGGTCTACCAGCGTAACGGGGGCGCTGCAGTCGTTGATTCTGCCAGCGATCTCGCTCGGACTCGTCGAGGGTGCGATTCTGGCGCGCTACATCCGCACCTCAGTGGTGGAGGTGTTAGGTGCCGACTTTCTTCGTACCGCTCGCGCGAAGGGGCTTCGCCCCAACCAGGCCCTCATTCGTCACGGGCTTCGCAATGCCAGCATCCCAGTGCTCACCGTCCTTGGCCTCGAACTCTCCGGGCTCATCATCGGAGCGGTCGTCATCGAAGCCGTCTTTACCCTCCCCGGCCTCGGAAGTCTCCTGCTCTCGAGTGTGGCGAATCGTGACCTCATCACCGTCCAAGACATCGTCATGCTCGTCGCAGCCACCGTCCTGGTCGTCAATCTTATCGTCGACCTGCTCTATCGGATCATCGATCCTCGCATGGGGCTACGTTCATGAACGAACGCATCACCACCGCAACGACGGGCACCGATGAGCCGTCGCCACGCCCTGGTGTGACAAAACCTTCACGCCTACGGTTACTCCTATCGAGTCCGAGCGCAACCGCGGGTGCCATCATCGTCGGCATCGCCATCATCGTCGCCATCGTCTCGATCTGGTGGACACCGTATGGTCCTCTGGCTGTGAACACAGCTGCAGAGTTTCTCCGTCCGAGTCTTGCGCATCCACTTGGTACCGATGAGTATGGCCGAGACGTACTCTCGCGGCTGATGACGGGGACGCAGATCACCCTGTTGTCGAGTCTGGGTGCGGTTGCCATCGCTCTGGTGATTGGGGTGCCGGCCGGTCTCGTCGCTGCCTTCCGGCGCGGAGCGACTGGCGAGATCATTATGCGAGGGGCCGACCTGCTCTACTCCTTTCCTGCCCTCCTGGCCGCTATCACGTTGGTGGCCGCACTCGGTGCGTCTACCCTCACAGCCACCCTGGCCATCGGGATCGCCTCGATTCCCGTCTTTGCGAGGGTCACTCGATCGACTGCACTGGGCATTCTCTCAACCGACTACGTGCTCGCTGCGCGGGCCTATGGGCGCTCGAACATCCAGATCGCCCGGCGACATGTCCTGCCAAACATCATGCCAATTCTGGTAGCGCAGATCGCGCTCCTCCTTTCGGTGACCATTTTGGCGGTTGCCGCACTCTCGTACCTAGGCCTTGGCACACCACCACCCGCCCCGACCTGGGGCGGCATGCTCGAAAGCGCGCAGAACTACCTCTATCAAGACCCACTCCTGGCCCTCTGGCCCGGTCTCGCTATCGCCGTGACGGTCTTCGGCCTCAATGCGCTTGGCGATGGGTTGCGCGATATTCTCGACCCCACCCTCAAGGGACGATCATGAGTCTGCTAGAGGTCGCCGATCTTCGGCTCTCGATCGACGACACGGAACTGCTTCGCGGCATCAGCTTCCAGATGGCGCCCGCTGAACGCCTCGGTCTCATCGGGGAGTCTGGATCAGGAAAGTCGTTAACGGCATTGACCATCATGGGTCTTCTGCCCCCGCGAGGTCGTCGCTCGGGTTCGGTACGACTAGCAGATCAGGAACTCACTGACCTCAACGAACGACGCTACTCTCGCTTGCGCGGTGATCGGATCGCTATGATCTTCCAGGAACCGATGACCAGCTTAAACCCACTGATGCGAGTCGGAAAGCAGGTCGGCGAGGTGCTCCGGATCCATCAGGGTCTTTCTCGCAAGGCGAGTATTGCCCAGGCCATCACACTCCTTGAACGGGTCGGCTTCGACACACCAGCACAGCAAGCCCGTGCCTTTCCACATCAGCTCTCAGGAGGACAGCGCCAACGGGTGATGATCGCCACCGCGATCGCTTGCAACCCTGATCTGATCTTGGCGGACGAGCCAACGACGGCCCTCGACGTAACCGTCCAGGCACAGGTTCTTAAACTCTTAGGAGAGCTGACCACAGAGCATGGGTGTGCCTTGATGCTGATCAGTCATGATCTTGCCGTTGTCGCTAGTGTCTGCGAGCGCATCCAGGTCATGTACGGCGGCGTGATCGTAGAATCGGGCCCTACCCATGAGTTGCTGCGTGCACCACAGCACCCCTACACTCGCGCCCTCTTGGCTACCTCGCGGGGGATTGAGGACCTTGACCAAGAACTATTCGGGCAACTTCCGACGATCCCAGGAGTCGTTGCAGAGGCCGGTCGATTCCCTCAGGGTTGTACCTTTCGCGGCCGATGCGAACGTGAATCGGAACGCTGTCGCTCTGCGCCGTCGGCTGAGGGCACCCAACACCAGGTACGGTGCTGGCATCCCTACGGGATAAAAAGTTAAGTGTCAAGCGCGCCCGCCACCCCATCAGCACTCTTCGCGCTTCATCAAGTCAGCCGGATCTACGGTGGAAGTCGCCGCAACGTTGTCGCTCTCGATGGCCTCAACCTAACCATCCACACGGGGGAACGTGTGGGAATCGTGGGTGAGTCCGGGTCAGGCAAAACGACACTCGCGCGGCTCCTGGTAGCTCTCGATACGCCAAGCTCCGGTGAGCTCCTCTTCATGGGTCAACCACTCCCTGCAAAAGGAGAGCCGCTGCTCAACTTCCGCCAACAGGTGCAGATCGTCTTCCAAGATCCTTTTGGTTCCCTGGATCCGCGCCTCTCTATCGGTGCTTCGATCGAGGAACCGCTGCGGGCTCTCCGTTTGGCTGGCGATCCGCACCTGCGAGTGCAAGAGCTCCTGCGGGCTGTTGGACTCACTCCCAATACCGAGACGCTCTATCCCCATCAGCTCTCCGGAGGACAGCGCCAGCGGGTCGCCATCGCGCGGGCTCTCGCTCCACGACCATCGGTGCTCATCGCCGACGAAGCTGTCTCGGCCCTCGACGTCTCGGTTCGAGCTCAAGTTCTTAATCTCATCGCCAACCTCGTTGCTGAGCTCGGTTTGACGCTGGTATTCATCTCCCATGACCTAGCGGTCATTCGCCACATCTGTTCACGAGTAGTCGTCCTCTATCGGGGAAAACTGGTCGAAGAGAATACCACCGAGATGCTCTTCACACACCCACAGCACCCATATACCCGAGAGTTACTGGCGTCAATACCGCGATTGCCCGAATGATCGCACCTGCCTGGGATGCTCGAAGGCAGTAGACTGCCCAACAGTGTCGTATCTCCCCTTCAACAGTGCCACGTCTCCCAAGGTGGCACTCGTCACTGGTGCCAACGGTGGCTTAGGTCGGTGGTGTAGCCTTGGACTTGCCCAGCGCGGCTCCGTGGTGATCCTCGGCTGCCGGAGTGCTCAACGCGGACAAGCAGCTATCGATTGGATTCACCAACGAGTACCAGCGGCTCATCTCGAACTACTCACGATGGACCTAGCGAACCTTTCGTCAGTTCAAGAGGCGGCGCAGGAGCTCGCCGAACGTCACGACGTCCTTGACGTCCTCGTCAACAACGCAGGGGTCATGATGCTGCCTAGAGCGATGACGGTGGATGGATTTGAGCAACAGTTTGGAATCAACTACCTTGCCCACTACGCCCTGACTGCCCAACTGTTCGAGCGGCTGCTGGCAAGCGAGACCCCAAGGGTCGTCTCGGTCGCGAGTTTGGTAGCGAATCATGGGAGCGTTCAGCTCGACGATCTCCAAGGACTCACCCATTATGGGCGCTCTCGCGCCTATGCCCAGTCCAAGCTCGCCAACCTGCTCTTTGGCAAGGAGCTCGCACGCAGGGCAGCGGCAAAGGGTCTCTCGCTCACCAGCGTGATCGCTCATCCCGGTTTTGCTAACACTGGCCTCCAACGACGGACCGGCCGGGCCAATCTTGGTCGAGTGGGCGAGGTCGCTATGATCGGCGCCAATCTCCTCTTTGCACAGTCTGCCGAACGAGGCGCCATACCTCTCATTCGAGCGGCGACTGACTTCACTCTTGACAATGGGACCTATCTCGGACCCGATGGATTGAAAGAACTCTGGGGCAGAAAAGCGGCCCCTGCTCACGTACCAAAAGCCGCGCTCGATGAGGAGCTCGCACGCGAACTCTGGGAGATCTCCGCCACCCTCTCTGGCGTCAGTTTCCCACTCTAGCAGACCTGTACAGCTCGACTACGAAGCCGTAGTTTACACAACGGAAATTGGCAGGGCTAATCGCCCGTCACTCGTGATCCTGGATTCCAAGTACGAGCTGACACTCTGGGCAAATGCCTTTGAAGACGATATCCATTCCAGTAAGTATGAAGCCGAAACGTTCAGCGTCAGGGAGTTCAACACCATCATCACCGCTTGGGTGCACGTCCTTAAAGGTTTGGCAATGGACACACAACAGATGATGATGCGCCACCGCAACATTTGGGTCATAGCGTTTTACCCCATCGTCAGCCAAGAGTACGCGGACCTCGCCCATGCTGACAAGTTCACGTAGGGTGTTGTAAACGGTAGCCTGACTGATCTCCTCGAGCCGCTCGCGCGCAAGACTGTAGATCTCTTCAGCGCTCATATGGACATGGTCGCCTTGGAGCGCCTCTGCCACCACACGACGCTGGGCACTGAGTCGCCAACCCCGACTGCGCAGGCGATCAATTAACTGTTCAGGGTTTGCTACAGCCGACTCCATGCCTCCAGTATAGAGACTTGTCGAAAAACAGAAGTTCTGCCGTACTTCTAGTTTTAGAATCGTTCTAAACCCACCCCGGAACCCGCTCGTGAACTCATTGCCTTTCACAACGTTGTGCCGGACAAAAACTGACCGCCAATCCTCCGATAGAACCCATCTCGCCAATCATCAACGTGGCCGTCGTCGGTAGCATACGGATCTCATGTCCAAAGAGCAAGACTATAGCTGAGCCTGCTCAGTCGCGGTTCGGCTGTTGGGGAGTACGCCTTTGAAAGGCGTGCCGGAAACGTGTTGGAAGGAGACCGAACCGATGTGCGAGGATGATAGATCCGCGAACTACAACCGGACGATCGGCCCCTCCACCCTGGCAATGCATTCCTCTGCGTGATCTTTGCAACCCTGCGATCTTTGCAGCGTCCTAGCTCTTGGCGGTCGCCACAAAGACAGGAATGTGGCGGGTCGTCTTGGTCTGATATTCCGCATAGGGCGGGAAGGCGGCAACCGCACGCTCCCACCACAACACCCGCTCCTGACCCTCAACCTGGCGAACCGTCGCATCCATGAGAAGCTCCCTATCATGGATGGTTACTTTGTTGGGATGGGCGATGAGATTGTAGAACCAGAACGGATGTTCAGGTGCGCCGCCCTTTGAGGCGACAAGTGCATACTCGCCTTCATGCTCCACCCTCATGAGCGGCGTTTTGCGCAACTTACCGGTCTTTGCCCCTAGGGTCCAGAGAATAATCACTGGGAGTCCGGTATCGGCTAGTGTCCCGCCTTCACGCCCATTCGTGCGCTCATAACGTTCTACTTGATCGCGAACCCACTCTTGGGTACTCGGCTCGTACTCACCTAACAGCGCCATATCGCCAGTTTAGGAGATGGACCGCAAAAGGTCACCATCATCGATCGCTCTCGAGCCAGGAAACTTGACGATCTTGCCCTCACGAAGGTCCTGCCTCTTTCAACATCCGATCACCCTCCCACAAGTTTTGCAAAGACTCGACCTCGGATTTGTAACTTGACCAAACAGCAGCGTCGTCTCGCATCTGTCCTCGTTGTTTCTGTCAATCAGAGGTGTGTCGTGTACGAGGGGCCGTCCATTGTCAATTTGACCCTGGAGAATGGAGTACACGGTAGTGTGGTTATTCTTTCATGACTAGCCGACTGTCCTGATTGCACATTCCATAGCCCTGAAATGGTACTTCCCGTAAGAATTTGGAACGAGTTTCCAAAATCTCCGGGGATAGTGGACAGCGTAGCTCATGAGGGTGCCTCGAGATCGTTGCAAGAGCAAGCATCTCCCCATCAACACATACCGGTCGAGACACGTATTAGGTGAACTAGGTGCGAGTGGCCTTTCAACGGCCCTCTCTGAAGCGATTCCGCATCCTCCGAGATGATCACCGGAGAGGCAATTGGCATCTTGCGATGATCGCGCAAAAAGTAGACGACTTGACCTGGCACTTGTAGCTTGGGTACGTAGACGCATCGCTAGATCCGGTCGAGACACTGAACGATCGAGAATCACATGGTTATCGAGGAGATCATGCACGTTTGCAATGTCGCCCACATTCGACCTTTACCAGGGTAAGGTCAGTTCTTGGTGAGTTTCGCAAACGTGGATGGGGCAATTTCGCAAACAGCCCTTGGTGGAGACGAGGGGACTCGAACCCCTGACCTCCTGCGTGCAAATCAGGGATACCCTGTCTTAGGGTGTCTTATGCAGTCTAACCGGGTGTATGCAAACTACCGTAACGCCAAGATATGAGCCGTTCTCCCAGTTCAAAGGTGATGACACCTTAGGGGCCACGGTAGGGGCCATGGAGCTTGATTTAGGTCATCGTCCATGGTTGAAAAGGTATAGGGGCCAGCGTAGGGGCCACGGTAAGGGCCACGGATTCTATGCAACGACTTGTAAACTCCCTGTTTAACGCACTGATTAGCTCGTCATCGAACCCGACCGAACTACACGTAGGGGCCACGGAGCTACTGTCGTAGGAGCTACGCAATTGTTTGCAGTTATGCGTATGATCGCCAGAGCTAAGCTCCCCCCAGCTCATGGCCTATATTGTGGTGTGAGGGTCGAGAGTCTTTCTGTTGTCAGTCCTGTGACGTTGGCGGCAAGCCAAGCTCAGAGCGCACTATGTTCGCGTCGTTGTTAGTGACCGAGGCCGCTTGCTCTAGCTGAGTAACCCACGATGAAAGACTAAAGACGTTAGCGCTTGTCACTGAGTTCAGTACTCCATCCATCGAACTAGCCGCGGTCGTCAGGTTGTGGAGCGCTGTCGCCGCCTTGGGGTACTTGACCGCAAGTGCATTCAACTCGTTCTCGCCTTTGGTAAGCGCTGAGTTAACAGGTGCGAGGGCCGCCGTAACCGTGCTTGTCGGCGTACTGTTCGTCCAACCGTTCGCCTGCTTGCCGAGTGCGGTGAGCGCCGAGTTCATCGGACCTATTGCAGCGGTGTAGACCTTGGCCGCCTGTGCCTCAGTCATCGCAACGGGTGCCGCGCTTGGGGTCGTTGTCTTCTTTGTTGTTGTCGTCGTAGCGCTTGATTTCGCAGCCGTTGATCCGCACGCTGCGAGCACAAGCGCACTCGCCCCGATCATCAACAGTTTTCTCATTGTTTCCATCCTTCCCAGAGCGAGCAGACCCGCTCGACCGTCTCCAAGCATACTCTCAGGTGCCCGGGCGTGTATGTTCACCGCTTGTTGCGCCAAGTGCCTTCCTCAAGTTCCCTAAGTTTGCGCTCTGCATCGGCGATAAGCTCATCGACCAATTCCTCGGTGATCAACATCGGTGGCTTCGGCGGCACCACATCAAGCGCGTAGAGCTTGGCCTGGCGCTCTAATAGTCTCGCCGCGACCTCGATTGCCCGCGGTTCGCCTCGCTCTATTCTCGGCCAGAGCTTGGACAAGAGTAACCGGATCGTCGCACCTTGCTCAGTCCGCAGTAGCTCCACGTCTTTCGCTGGGATCTCTCGCAGCGCAGACGTGACCAACTCGTGAGCTGTGCTGTCCGCGCACCCCATCGCATCCGCGATATCTCGATACGTCATCCCTGTCAAGCGCAGTTCAAGCGCGCGTGCCCTTCTCTGCGCTACTTCAAACTTGGCAGCGTCTCGCTTCCCGGTGCTCATTGTTCGCCCTCCCACTGTTCGGCTTCGCCACGCTCAGCATCCCGTTCCAAGCCATCGAGGAACTGCGCCCAGATCCGCTTGTGAATCGCGTCGAGCCGCTCTTGATCGCTACCGCTTGACTGGCCCCTATCTACTGGCTGGCTATCCCTATCCTTCATTTTCGACCTCCAATCGTGCACCTCTGAGTGCCTCCCAGGCCGCCGCTATCTCCGTGAACTTCTCGACAAGTTCGTAGAACTCCGCAAAGTTCACCGACTCATCAAACCGCGCTTTCTTGACTTCCACGATTGCCCGATGCGCCGCTATCTCAGCTTCCAAAATCTCCAGCTCGCTAGCCATTTCGGCCTCCATACACGATCCGTAATACTTCGCGGTACAACTCGTCACGTACTTCCTTCGGCGCGGCTTGCGCTGCTCGCCAGCTGTTTAACGCTTCGCAGAACTCGCGCAACTCCGTCTCTCCGTTTGTCGTTCTCATTGATCCCTCCGTGCCCTCGGTGGCCGTCCCAGCGCGCCTCTTAGGCGACTCAAATCGCCACTCGGAGCAAGTTGGGGTTTCGGTAGATTGTCCTCTTCTTCATGCACCCACACCTCGATCAGCGCATCCCACAACCACGTAGCATCGACCGGCTCAGGCAGCCCGAAAAGATCGCGGTGATAGTTCAACACATGCGCCCACGAGTCAACCACGCTTCTCGCGAGATCAAGCGCCAGGGCTGCGATGCTGTAGAGCGTTCCCGAGGTTCCGGTTAACTTTGCCCCATGGATGGTGATGAGTTGGTACTTCTCGCATCCATTCGTGTCTTTGTCCGGATCGTAGTCAGCTTGCATCGGCCAACCTCCTAGCGGCGCATGGCTTGCACAACGTGCCGGTTGAGTTGACTAGTCGCCGCCCACACTCCGCGCAATCACGCGGCTCAGGCTTTGGTTCCTTCTTGAGTTGTTCCCGTACTCTGTCTACTTGCGTTAGCTCGGTCATCTGTGCTGTCTCCTTCGTTACGTAATGGTTCATCGCTACTACTTCCTCCGTTGCTTGCTCGTTTCCGCTTTCCTCTGCAGATGTGTTGACAAACGTTGACAATGTTGACAAAGGCCTCTGACCTGCGGTTATGTCCCCATTCGGTGTTGACAAAGGTGTTGACACTGTCAACAGTTGCTCGCCACCGCGCCAATTCGAGCCGCGCGAATCCAGGCGCTCGATGAGGCCTAATTTCTCAAGTTGCTCAGCCGCCACGTCAAAGCGAGCGCGCAGACCTCGAAACACCGACCGGTACGCATCGCGTGCGGTGAACTCTTGGCGATGCTTCGCCCACTCCCATAATCTCGTAGCGTCTCCTGAGAGCGCTGGCGCTACGTCCTCGCCGCCATACTCACGTCTGGCATGCCATGCGAGCCACTCACCAATCGCAAGCGCCGCGCCAATTTCATCGGCTGTAATGCGGCCTGCGAGGTTGCCGGTGGCCATGGCGTGGATAGTTGCCGCAATGCGCACGATACGCCCAGCCTGCTTGCCTGCCCAACCGTTCAGAATGTCACCCGAGTAGAGCGCGGTCATCTCGGACTCTATCTCATCCTTCATGGCCACGAAGAGCTGGAATGCCGCCGCGTCGAGTCTCATCGGCTCTGGCTGCTCATCTGCATAGGCTTCGCTGAATAGCGCAGTCAACCGCTCACACCAAGCGCGGCTAAGTGACTCTGGCATCTGCTCACCAAAGCCAAAGCGAACGCCAACCAATGACTCAGGACGAACCGGACAGAGCCTCGCGAGCAACCCTCGACCTCCTGCTTCCGCGTCTCCTGCCACTTGTGCCCAAGCGCTCGGCTGGCCCATGAGCAAGAGCGGAACCCGCAGCTCAGTAACCCGAATCTCGCCCCGAGTGACACGGTGCGATGTATAGTGGCCAGCGTCGTAACCTGCGAGCAACACCTCGTAATTTGTCCCTGCCTTGTTGTAGCGTCCAAGATCACCGAAAACGCCCCCCGCCTCATCCGATACGACCGCGATGCGTGCGATGTCCTCCCCTTGCGCCGCTGCTAGCGTTTCCAACGCTTCTGCCGTAGCCTTGCTCGCCACTGCCGAGAAGCGCGCGGGCACTTGGTGCGACTCCAATCGCGCCAGTGCCTCTGCGAATGCTGTGCCACCATCTTTGCGAGCTTGATCACGCGCGAGCGCTAGTAGCTCGTGTTCAGCTTTGGTCTTGGCGATCTCATCATCTCGACCTTGGCGAGCTGCCTTCTCAGCGTCCCATATCGGCCCCATTGCCGCGCTTAAGACTGGTGTTTTCCGCTCCGCTGGCGGTGCGATGACCAAGAGGTGAAGCACCCCAGGCTCGCGCCAATCCTGCGTAATCTCCACCGTCGCGCCGAGTCCGACGGGTATACCGGCCACGCCCAAAGCGGTTGCGAAGGCGAAGCCTGGCGAGACCTGGTAAGCACTCGCCAGAGCTTTAGAGTATTGACCAAGTAGGCCGGTGCTCCGCAGAATCTCGCTCAGATCTGGCTCAGGATCGTATTTGTCAACAGGTGCAGTGTCCGTGTCAACACTTTTGTCAACACCGATTTGCACTGTTTCCCCTGGTAGATCGGTTTTGTCAACGTTGTCAACGTTTGTCAACACGTCTAGCCCGCCGAGCATATCCTGCCAATTCTGAGGATGATGAGCTATCGCATCGCTCGCATCTTTGCAACCATCAGGACAGTGCAGCTCTCGCAACGTAAGCGCTCCCAAGTACCCCTGTTCCCTCAAGGATTCAGCCACGGCCTTAGCGTGATTGCGGCCTGGTTCGTCTCGATCAGCCCAGATTACGATATCTTTGAACCCCGCTACGATGATCACACGAGAGTGGCCAGGTCGCCACTTCCCAGCGCCCGCCGCATTGCAAGTCGCCGCCGTGCCCTGCGACCAAAGAGCGAGTGCATCCTTCTCGCCTTCGACGATCACCAACGGCAACTCTGGATTGTTTTTGATCGCCTCGGTCAGTTCCGGCAAGATGAAAGGTAGGGAGCGATCCTCGGGTGCGAGATCTTTCAAAGACCAAGCCCAGCCACCGTTGCCGTCTGGCCTGCGCTGACTGAACCCCTTCGGTTGATACCGCACCGCTTGAAACGCGAGTGAGCCGTCAGCTCTCCGGTAGTCGTAAGTCGCTACGATTCTCTTCTCTGGCCTCGGTTTCTCCTGCTCATTGAACAAATCGCGAGCTTCCAGATCAAGAGCAGAGAGGATCGCGTCAGTACTGCATAACGCAAAGCAATTGAGCAAGACCCGACCATCTGCGCCCACCGAGACGCTGAGCGATGGGTTGTTGTCCTGGTGAGCCGGACACGTAACCAAATATCCCTCGTGGTTTGAGTTGATCTTTGAACCGTGCGCCGAGAGTGCGCCGAGAACACGGTTGAGGGCCGTCACGGCTGCGCCTCGCTACTGAGATTCGCAATGAAGGCCGCAAGGTCTGAGGACCTGATAAGTCTGCGGCTCCCAATGTAGACCGAGCGCAAATCTCCGCGGCTCAGAATGCCGTATAGAGTGGCGCGTGACAAGCGCAGAGCCTGGGCGGTTTCGGAGACGGTTAGCAGCTGATCGAATGGTTGATATTCGTTTTCGGACATGAGGTTCCCTATGCCCACCTCCTAGCCAAAGCCAATCGGTCGAGCGATAGGGTCCTTTTGGGGCCCGCAAACTTTCGTTGTCTATATAATAGCATCCCAACTAGATCATTTGTACGCGATTAGACTATAGGGATGAGCCTCAAGTGCCCGAAGTGCAGCACCACGTTAGCGAGGGTGCGACCGATCAAAGACGGAATAGTCGAGGTGCGAACGAAGCGCATGCAGCGCCGTCCAGCCGATACGTACCGCGCTGAGGGTCTGCTCGTATTTGACAATGAGGCATCACGTACTCAATGGCAAGCGATCACTGAACCGACGCGCGTCGAGTGCTGTGGCATCGTTCAGACCGCATCGCCCGCAGCGCTCCTAAAGCGCGCGGCTTTGGCTCCCTACGTCAAACCTCGATGGATGACCAAGATTGAAGCACTAATAGCCGCCGCCGATGGTGAGCTGGTTCACGTGAGCATCAACGAGTCAACAGGTGATCAGCGAACCCTGAGCGCCGGGATCGTCGACCGCGAAGAGTCCGCCAAAACTTATCGGGACGGGGCCGCGGCCCCGCTGTTCATGCCCTCAGCTTCCCAAGAGCCTTGAGCTAGAGTCGATCGCCACTCGCAAATCCTCAACTGCCAAATGAGCGTAGATGGTGTCGGTGACCGCGGTCGAACTGTGACCCAGCACCCGAGAGATTACTGGCATCGGGACACCTTGACTCAACAACAACGACGCGGCCAAATGCCGCAACTCGTGTAGGTGTCGCTCTCCAAGGTCTGCACTTCGAGCGAGACGCGCGAACTTATGGCTCACCGTATCTGGGTCGAGCGCCTTGCCAAAATCACTCAAGAACATATAGCCGGACTCCGCGCGAATCCCTAAGCTGAGCAGGCGTTCTACCTCTGCCCTCTGTGTGACCCTGTGAGCCTCTAGGACCGCCGCCAGCGGCTCCGGGACAGGTATAACCCTCTGACTTCTTGCAGTCTTGGTGGGTCCTTCTACGACGCTATCCCACGCCTTCGAGCGAGACTTGTTGATCGTGAGGGTGCGTGTGGTGGGGTCGTAATCGTCCCAACGCAGAGCCAGCGCCTCACCTCGCCGAAGCCCGAGAGTAGCCAACGTAAGGTACAAAGGCCCGAGGCGTTCTGTCTCGCAAAGCCTCTTGAATCTCTCGATCTGAGCTGGTGTCCATGCGGTTAGCTCCTTGCGTTCCTGCTTGATCGCCCGCGTGCCCTTTGCAGGATCAGTTACGAGCAGTCCTTGGCTCACTCCCCAGGCGCAAGCGGCCCTGAGCACGGTGCGCGCAATCTGGCGCGAGCGCGCCGAGCCCTCAACCTCCCCGATAGCACGATCAAGAGTCGCTGAGCGAAGCTCCGTTAGCTTTGCCCCTGAGATAGGTGTAAGCTTTTCCACCGCCCATTTGTATTGACCTTGCGTAGCTTGTGCCACGTCAGGTAGTTTCACCTCAAGCCACGTGGCCAAGAGATCGCCCAACGTCGCGGGTCGAGACTTAGCTAGTCCTTTGTCCCTCTCAGCGCGAAACTCCTTGAGCGCTTGCTCGGCTTCTTGCTTGGTGGTGCATACGCGCGTCCGCGTCCTCGACTTGCCAAGCTCATCTGTCCATCGGAGCACGGCTCGATACTCGGTCGGCGAGTAATACTTGACCGATCCCATCCCTCTAGCCCTGCGCGTCTCTGGCTGTCTCATGCTGTCCATTGTACCCCAGGAATTCGTTAGGGGCCAGCGTAGGGGCCACGAAGCCTCAGATTCTCCTATCCAGTTATGCGTATAGCGCTCTGAACTGGGGTTATATGGTGGAGACGAGGGGACTCGAACCCCTGACCTCCTGCGTGCAAAGCAGGCGCTCTTCCAGCTGAGCTACGCCCCCTTAATCCGACCATGATGATTTGAGTGGACCTCAAGAGTCTAACCGTCTCTCAGAAAGTGCCGACTGATCTTAGCCGCTTAGATCGAATGAATCATTATCGCTCAGCACTCCGCCTCAACTATCGTACTTGGATACCGCCGCTGGCGCCTTGAAGCAGAAACGTAAAGAGACTCATCTGTAATAAAATTTTCATAAAATCTGCCTCTAGTGCCTTCTGGTTCAGATAGTATCGACCCAACATTGGTCGCAGTGAAGCCAAGGGGGGCAAATGTCAGCAACATCAGATTCTGGTCGGCTAAAAGCTGGTGCGATTGGGCGCCGCGAGGTGCTCTTCCAAAGCATCACCGCGATGGCTCCAGGAGCAGCAATTGCAGCGTCGATTCCCGCAGGAGCAGGATTTGCCGGCGGCGCACTCACGTTGGCGGTGATCGTTGCGCTCATCGGTAGCCTGCTCACCGCCTACTCCATCAGCGAACTCGCTTCCCGAATTCCATCAGCAGGTTCATTTGCGACCTACGCTTCGCAGGCTCTCCACCCAATCGTTGGATTTTTTGTCGGTTGGGGATACGTATTCGTCTACGCGTTAGTACCGGCTCTCCTCTTTCTGCAGCTCGGTTTCACCATCGCCGGTACCTTCAATTCTGAGTTCGGTTATCCGAGCAGTCTTTGGTGGCCATGGTCACTCGTCGGAATCGCCCTCGTCGGAGCTCTCGCGCTTCTCGGCATCACGACCTCGGCCAAAACAGGCACGATCCTTGGGAGTATCGAGATTGTCATCTTTCTCGCCGCGGGTATCCTCTTCGTAGTGCACGCGGGCTCGCACAACACACTCTCCGTCTTCACCACTAAATACACCCCGAAGGGATTCCACGGGCTCTCGGGTGTCTTCGCTGGCTCGGTTTACAGCCTCCTCGCCTTCGCAGGATTTGAAGCGGCAGCACCGCTCGCAGAAGAAGCGAAGGATCCCAAACGAACGATCCGCTTTGCCATTCTCGGATCCACCTTGGCGATTGGCTTAATCTATGTCTTCACCACCTATGCAGCCTCGGTCGCCTATGGTCCAGCTCGCTTTAGCTCCTTTGCAGGCGCTGGGGCAGCGTCCTGGGTTGGCCTGAGCCGAGACTTCTATGGCCTCTTCTGGATCTTGATCTTCTTGGCGATCATTAATTCGACCATTGGTAATGCAAATGCTGGCACCTCTGTATCCACCCGTATGGCCTTTGCCTTAGGGCGAATAGGAGTCTTCCCGGGTGTGCTTGGCAAGGTTCACGCCAAAACCAAGGTTCCTCAGTTCGCTGTCTACTCGCAGATCATCGTCTCGGCAGCGGCAACGCTGCTTCTTGGACTAGCCTTCGGACCAGAGAACGGATTCGCACTCGATGGCACCCTCATCACGATTGTCGTCGTCGCGGTTTACATCCTGATGAATCTCTCTTCAATGGTCTACTTCGCGAGGTCAATCTCCGAAGATCGCTTCAACTTCTTCTCTCACGGTATAGTGCCGTTGCTTGCCATCGCCTTTCTTTTCCCTGCCCTCCTTGCTGGAGCTGGGATCGCGGCATTCTCGTTTATCTCCCCTCTTACCGCACCCGCATCCTATGCCGGACCCATCGTCGCGGTCTGGTTGATCCTTGGTGTGATAGTATTTCTACGTCTTCGATCAGCCTCTCCAGGTGCAGTGAACCGCATCTCCGAAGTCTTCCTCGAAGAGATTGTCGATGAGTCTGGAGCACCATCATGAAGAACCCTGTGATCACCTTTACTCCTACTGAAGAACAGCTTTGCTGGACGTTTGGTGGTCGAGAACCCGTCATGGAGATCGACCCGGGGACGATCTTGGAGGTCTTCACCGAGGATTGCTTTGCTGGCAAAGTTCGGGCCAAAACTGACCTTGTCTCGGAGGTTTGTGAGTTCCCGTTCCTCAATCCACAGACTGGACCTTTTTACCTCAAGGGCGCCGAGGTTGGCGATACCGTCGTAGCCCACTTCATCGAGATCGAGCCAGCCCGGGATTGGGCGGTGTCCACTACCGTCCCGCTCTTTGGTGCACTCACCTCGACCCACCTCACGGCAACGTTGCAGGACCCCCTCCCCGAGATCGTCTGGATCTGGGAACTTGATCGACAAACTCGACAATGCCGATTTCGTTCCGATGTTGGTGAATTCTCAGTCGAGCTCCCCATGGATCCGATGCACGGAACCGTTGGCGTCGCGCCGGCCAATCTCGAGGTACGCTCTGCGCTGGTACCTGATGCACACGGTGGTAATATGGACACTCCTGAACTACGTGCTGGTGTCACCTGCTACTTCGGGGTCAACGTCGAGGGAGCACTCTTCTCTCTCGGTGACGGACACGCACGGCAAGGCGAGGGAGAAAGTTGTGGTGTAGCCGTTGAATGCGCGATGAACACCGTCGTCTATCTTGACCTCATCAAAGGCACTCCCACGCCTTGGCCCAAATTGGAGTCTGACAAGTACCTGATGACCACCGGATCAGCCCGTCCGCTTGAGGATGCCTTTAGGATCGCTCAGGTGGAGATGGTGGACTGGGTCGCATCCCTCTGTGGGATAGGGCGCATGGACTCCTATCAGCTGGTCTCACAGCTTGTTGAGTCTCCGTTAGCAAACGTCTGTGACACCAACTACACCTCAGTTGCCAAGGTCGATCGCCACTACCTTGGCGACATCACCGCACCATACCAGAACGCACATCATCTCGCGAGACAGGTAGGGCTCGAGTACCTGACAGCTCGTTCATCGTAACTATCGCTCCAAAAGACACGAACTTCTCACCCGGCTAGGCTCTGGGCCAATGGATGACGCGACCATCGAGAAGATTTCAATTTCCATTCTGACTGAGACGGACTGGCAGCTATGGAGGTCTCTCCGTCTGCAAGCGCTTGCCGACGCCCCCAACGCTTTTGGATCCACCCTTGAACAATGGAGTGGGAAATCCGATCAAGAATCACGGTGGCGGGACCGCTTGCGTAACTCTGCTCTCGCCTTGGTCTGTCTCTTTGACCACCAACCCGCCGGGATGGTGGCGACAACGACGCCGACCGCTGGCGAGACAGAACTGGTGTCCCTATGGGTCTCTCCCGAATTCCGGGGTCGAGGAGTCGGTGATCGGCTGATTGGTGAGGTATTGCGCTGGGCGAGCGAACGAGATCTCGCCCAAGTGCGTCTCTACGTCCGCGAGATGAACCGGGCGGCCATTGCGCTCTATGAACGACATGGATTCGTTGACACCGGTGAGCGATGCGACGAGATGGATGGCATGTGCGAAGTGAGCATGCTCCGGGCTCTGCGCCAATCATAACCCGGTGCAGGTGAGTCAGTACTGAGCTACCCGTAGGAACGAGCCCGAGGGCACGAACCAGATGGTCATCGAACGCCACAAAGAAGAAGTGTTCCACGAGAACCGGGATACTCCTGTTGACAACTGGAGCCGTACTACTCGCCAACCAAAACCTTTCCATCCGATCAATCGTGCACAACACCCACTACTGCTCCAGATCACCGGTTTGGAATCCTCGTGAAGATCCTGCATCGTAGGCACCAGCCTCTCAACGAACCCTCCTTCCTCCCAAGCGTTTTGTTTACCTTTCGTTCACAGTTCCATTACCTACACGCAACCTTTTGTTTTCTTTATGCTCGCAATCGGTTGCTAGCTTGAGAGTCGAAGAGTGCATTACCTTCGCGGTCAGGAGGGTCCCGATAATGGAAGATTCAGAGGCGTCGATTAGCAACCTCTACCACTCGCTCGACGAGGCGAAGGTTGGACGCAAGCACTGGGTGACGGTGTTTACCTCGGGAATGGGGTTCTTCACCGACGCGTATGATCTCTTCATCATCGGTACGGTGACGGTCCTCCTTACACCAATCTTTCACCTCAACACCGACCAGATCTCGTTGTTGAACTCCATATCTCTCCTGGCATCGGTGGCTGGTGCGCTTACTTTCGGCCGATTGATGGACAAACTCGGTCGCAAGCGCATGTATGGGGTCGAAGTGGCCATTTTGGTCGTTGGCGCGATCCTGAGCGCCTTCGCTTGGAACTTCACTTCCCTGCTGATCTTTCGAATCATCGTTGGATATGGTGTCGGTGGCGATTACGCGACCTCTGCAGTTATCACCTCTGAATATTCGAACCGTCAATCTCGAGGCAAATTAATCGGCACCGTCTTCTCGATGCAAGCTCTTGGCCTCGTTGCTGGTCCAGCAATCGCGACCATTTTCCTCAGCAGTGGCGTTCCCTCAGATCTTTCCTGGCGGATCATGCTCGCCATCGGAGCGATTCCAGCCGCCTCGGTGATCTACCTTCGCCGCAAAATCCGTGAGACCCCCCGTTATACCCTGGGAATCAAGGGCGATCTCGCAGCAACGGCGCAAACCGTCGAATGGGTCACAGGTGTACACACCTCCGTCACACCGGATGAACAAAGTGTCACCTCCGCAAAGATGCGCCCTCGCCCGATTGCCAAGCTGACCCAGAAACCCTTCTTGCTCAGACTCATAGGGACCGCGGGTGGTTGGTTCTTGCTCGACATCGCCTTCTATGGCAACTCGGTCTCATCACCATTGATTTTGAAGTTGCTCCAGCCAAAGGGGTCGTTGCTCTCCCATACATTACTCTCTCTCTTGATCTTCGCTGTGGCCGCCTTCCCTGGCTACTGGCTGGCGGTCTTCCTGATGGATCGAATTGGTCGCCGACGTATTCAGTGGCAAGGCTTTGCCGTCATGGCCGCAGCCTTCGCCCTGATCTGGTTGATCCCGGATGGTGCGAGTTCGGTGGCAATCTTCCTACCACTCTTTGCGATCAGCTATTTCTTCACCGAGTTCGGTCCAAACGTCACCACTTTTGTCTACCCAGCTGAAGTCTTCCCAACGTCAATACGTGGTACTGGCGACGGTATCTCGGCAGGAATGGGGAAGTTTGGTGGTTTCCTTGGTGCGCTACTCGTCCCTCATCTGCTCCAGTCGGTGGGGATCAGTGGCGTCATGGGAATCATGGCTGGCGTGTCTGTTATTGGGGTTCTGCTCACCATCGTTGCACTCCCTGAGCCGCGCGGACGTTCGCTCGAAGACGCTTCGCATGAGACGCCGGTACTCTTTGAGCACGAATCGACTACCAGCTCATCCCCCACCGCGAGTGCCAGTTAGCTAATTACCGCAGATACCTCGTGGCGTCACGCACGTCACGACAGTGGTAAGTTTGTGCTCACTCGCAAATAGAACAAGTCCGTTTCCCACAGAAGAGGCACGCGAGCGAGCAGCACTTCCTTGACGGACTCGAGCATTCAGCCGTTGGTGCCCTTGAGGCAGCATTTAGGTGATGGGCATTGTGGCATCAGAGGATCGCCATCGTTATGGCCTTGCACAGCAGTCCTTGCGATTTCCCTTTGGTTCGGACGGAGAACGATCCGCGCTGCATTGCGGAGCTCTTGTCACCGCAGAGTACGACCGACTCCACAGCTGCGATCCGCTCGGACCGGTCTGATCACCATTCATCACACGAGCGATTCCGACTGGGACAGCAGCACGGGAATCGCGATAGAGAGATGATCAAGTCGGAAGATGACTGCGGTCGACGGTGCTCGCCGATGTCAACACCAACGCGGCCAGCAAGCAGATCAAAGCCATCCACGACGCCGGGCCACCTCACCCCACAAGCGCTAGCCCGATCTTGGAGTAGCTTCGCAATCGAACTCCTGCCATCTCTTACGAATAGGCATTGTTCATAGCTGAAACCGAAGGCGCACACCGTGCTCACAACACAGCTCTGGCAAGGGAGTGGGGCTACCTGGACTCGAACCAGGGACCTCAGCATTATCAGTGCTGCGCTCTAACCAACTGAGCTATAGCCCCAGAAACATCCACTTTAACAGCCGCATGGGTCGGCGTCCGCCGGTTTATCTCCTGGAACCGAGATTGTGATCTCCGCTCGACTACGGAAGCTTCGCTGGCACACCTGCTGAAACGATCCCGCCTCCCCCATCGTTCTGTCCAGAGCCAGACGCGCCCGATCCTGCTCCAGCGGGTTGGTCACCCGTATTGGAGTTTGATCCCGAAGTATTGCCATCCCCGGTAGAAGAGGTGGGATTCAAGCCAAACCCTGGAACACTCGGATTCGGTATCTTTGTGCCGAGAATCGCTGAACAAAACTCAGGGACAGTCAACCCACGATTCAGTGCACTCTCTGCCAATCGTAGAAACTGTTTTGACGACTGTAGCTTCGAAACTTTGGTTGTCACGGCAGAGGAACTTTGTACTTCACTGAGCGCTTTGCTGTAGGACATACACAGACCGTGATAACTCGCGGGCACCGCGCTACCCACCTGGCCTGGTGCGACAAGTGTGCCCTGCCCGTTTTGCTTCCCTTGGCCGTTTTGCTTCCCTTGCTCCTTAGTCTGGCCAGACTCCGCCACCTTTGTTGAATGCTCCGATCCAGATGGTGTCTTCTTGCCGTTTTGACCGTTGTCCTCCTTCGACGGAGCGACCTGCTGGTGCGAAGGACTCACTTGTACTTTCGATTGCGTTGCTTGTGTGGCCGATGGCGTTGTAGTTGCTGCTGGATGCGTAAACGCATGCGTCAACGCGGCAGTGAATCCGCCTCCCACCACCACGAACGCAGCAGCCGCGGCCGCTACCTTGAGCGGGGTAAAACGTGAGAACGCTCGTCGCCGTTGTGCTGACCCAACCACCACCGACCGTCGGAACGCGGCAACGGCCACATCCTCGGCGACTAACTCGTGGGTGGTCGCTGGAGCTTGGGCAGTGCGGACTAGCCGTGCGAGATGACCATTGGAACTCGTAGCGCCACGACCACCCAAAATGTCTTCGATCTCGTCCGGATCCAACGCTCTTCCACTCCTTACCTTGTCAGAATAAACGCAGCGAAGGCTGCTTACGTTACGCCTTATCCTTCAGATGTTCAGCGAGTTTTGCGAGCGCTCGGTGTTGCGCGACGCGTACCGATGCCTCGCTCTTACCTAAGAGGTCGCCCACCTCCTTCGCACTAAATCCTCCAAGCACCCTTAATAGCACGATTTCGGCTTGCTCGTCATTCAGCCCCTCCACCAGAGCAGCGACTGCCTCGTCGATCTCTAATTGCTCAGGCGGAGCAACCTCCGACAGCTCGTGCACGTCAGAGTCTCGTGCGATTTGTGGTCGAACAGCCCGGCGTCGGTAGAGGTCGATCATTCGACGTCGCGCGGTAGCAAAGATCCAGGCACGAAAGGCGAGCTCGTCACCAACAAACTTGGACAATCCTTTGGTGACCGAGATCCAGACCTCGGCAGCGACGTCTTCGGCATCACCTCCAAGGCGACCTCGCAAGAACCGCAGCAGGCCAGGGTGATAGGTTCGATAGATAACCCGAAAAGCTACCTCATCACCCCGTTGCGCCTGTTGGAGAACCTCTGGGAAGTCTTCAATACCAAATTGACTCAACCGGCTCCTCGATATGTGTATGCGCAAAATGCGGCTATCTCGGCAATAGTCTTGGAACGACTCTACAGCCCTACCCAAGAACTCACGCACGGATCCGGATGAAGGTAAGTCCGAATCTTCCTGCCAGGTATGCATCACCCCAAAGCATCTGGGTCACGTGTTCAAAATGTCGCTCCTGTACGCCCTGTCAGCGTTTTGGGCGAACCATGTCAACAGTTCTTGATACCTCTCTTGCCCCGCGTCAACAGACTCTCAACGTTGCGGCCAATCTCCAAGCCGGACCGGTGCTCGAACATAGGATGAGCCCATGTTCTGGAACTGGGAGTCTACATGGCGTTTGTAATCGAAATCATTGTCCTACTGGTCGTGCTCGGCCTGATCTGGCGATATCTGGGTTCATATCTGACGGCAGTGTTCACTGGGCGAGTCCATTTTCTGGACTGGATCGAGTTACCTCTCCTTCGTCTCCTCGGTATCCAACCGGGCGCGGAGCAGAGCTGGCGTCGGTATCTCCGGTCCTTGCTCGTCTTCTCTCTCGTCTCCTTGGTGATCACCTACCTACTGCTGGCTCTCCAGGGACATCTCCCGCTCAACCCCGAGCATCTTGGTGACGTGACACCAGCACTGGCCTTCAACACAGCGGTGTCGTTTCTCACCAACACCAACTGGCAAAACTACGCTGGCGGGACGACGATGTCCTATCTCTCACAGATGGTCGCCCTGGCGACGCAAAACTTCGTCTCAGCCGCCGTTGGTCTTGCCGTCGCGATCGCGGTGATCCGCGGCTTTTCCCGGAAGCGATCGAGTACCCTTGGCAACTTCTGGATCGACACCATTCGTGGAGTGTTCTACGTTCTTCTCCCAATCTCGATCGTCATGACGCTCGTCTTCGTCTGGCAAGGAGCTCCCCAGACGCTCCTTGGCCCAGCGCACATTCATGATGTCTTGAACGGCGTCCACCAGACCATCCTGCGAGGACCGGTGGCCTCCCAAGAGGTGATCAAGCAGCTCGGCACCAACGGTGGCGGTTTCTTTAACGCCAACTCTGCACACCCCTTTGAAAACCCGACCGGATTCACGAACTTCCTGGAGATCGTTCTGATCCTCTGCATCCCTGTTGCCCTGACCTACACCTTTGGCAAGATGGTCGGCAACATCAAGGAGGGCGTTGCGGTGCTCATGGCGATGATTATCCTCTTCGCTGGCACCTTCGCCTTCACGCTCGCAGCGGAAAAAGGCGGCAATCCCGCCGTACACGCAGCTGGCATCACCAGTACCCGCGGCAATATGGTCGGCAAAGAATCACGATTCGGTGTCGACAATTCGGTACTCTTTAACGTAACATCAACACAGACCTCGACCGGATCGGTAAACTCCTCCGCGGACTCCTACACCCCGATCGGTGGGCTTGGCATGCTAGCAGGCATGATGTACGGTGAGGTCTCCCCCGGCGGTATTGGCAGCGGCATCTACACCATCTTGATCTTCGCTATCCTCACCGTCTTTATCGCCGGTCTGATGGTAGGGAGAACACCTGAGTACGTGAGGAAGAAGATCCAGAAAACCGAGATTATCTGGGCGTCGATCGGAGTGCTGGTGATGCCGATCACCGTCCTGATCTTGACCGCGATTACCGTTGCCCTCCCTGATGGACGAGCGGCCATCTTGAACCACGGACCTCACGGATTCTCCGAGATCCTCTATGCCTTTACCTCGCAGGGCAACAACAATGGCTCGGCCTTTGCCGGCCTCTCGAGCAACACCGCGTACTTCAACATCACCGGTGCTATCGCCATGCTGATTGGAAGATTCGGCGTCATCGTACCGGTGATGGCACTCGCCGGCTCGTTGGCGGCCAAAGAGGAGGTACCGGTAACCGCCGGGACGTTCCTGACTGCAACCCCGATGTTCACCGGTCTACTGGTCGGAGTGATTTTACTGGTTGGTGCTCTTAATTTCTTTCCGGCGGTGGCTCTTGGACCCATCGCGGAAGCGGTCTCACATGGGAGGTTTTTCTAAATGGCTACCAGCGTTCGAACCAAGGGAGTCGCGGGGTCGAAGTCCCTCTTTGACCGCGACATCCTCACCGCTGCCATCAAGGCGTCATTCATCAAACTCGACCCTCGGGTCCAGGTGCGCAACCCTGTTATGTTCGTGGTCTACCTCGGGACCGTGGTGACCCTCATCGCATCGATTGTCCACACCTCACTCTTTTCGTGGATGGTCACGATCGTCCTCGCCTTTACTGTGTTGTTTGCCAACTTTGCAGAGGCGATGGCCGAGGGTCGAGGCAAGGCCCAGGCTGATACCCTTCGTCGAACCCGAACCGAGACTGAGGCACGAAGGCTTAACTCCGATGGATCCGAGGAGGTCGTGCCAGCCAATCAACTCCAGACCGGCGACCTCGTCGTCTGTGAAGCCAACGACGTCATTCCCTCCGATGGAGAGATCGTCGACGGCGTTGCATCCGTCGACGAGTCCGCCATCACGGGGGAGTCGGCACCAGTCATCCGCGAAGCTGGGGGTGATCGGTCGTCGGTGACGGGTGGCACCATGGTGCTTTCGGATCGCATCGTGATCAAAATCACCGCGACGCCGGGCAACTCGTTCCTCGATCGAATGATCTCGCTAGTCGAGGGTGCGAACCGCAAAAAAACGCCCAACGAGGTCGCACTCTCCATTCTCCTGATCGCATTGACCGTGATCTTTGTTCCCGTGGTGGTGAGCTTGGAGTACTTCGCCCACTTTTCGCATACAGGAATCGCGATCGTTACCCTTGTCGCCCTTCTCGTCTGTCTCATCCCGACGACGATCGGTGCCCTCCTCTCGGCGATCGGGATCGCCGGAATGGACCGAATGGTTCAAAAGAACGTGCTGGCCATGTCAGGCCGAGCCGTTGAGGCCGCCGGCGACGTTTCGACCCTGTTGCTCGACAAGACCGGAACGATCACCTTTGGCAACCGAATGGCGTCGCGCTTTGTCGGCGTCGGCGGCACCTCCAATGAAGAGATGGCTCGAGTAGCTCGACTCGCCTCGATGGCTGATGAGACACCCGAGGGTCGTTCCATCGTGGTACTGGCGAAAAACGAGTACGGCATCCGTGACAACGAAGTCGGTACCGATTACGAGTTCGTTCCCTTCTCAGCTACCACCCGTATGTCTGGCGTGAACATCAATGACACCCAGATTCGCAAGGGGGCAACCGAAGCGGTTAAACGGTGGGTGATCGACCAGGGTGGAGAGGTTCCCAGTGAAGTTGACGATCTCACCAAGGAGATCGCCAACGCTGGCTCGACCCCACTGGTGGTCGCTGAGAACAAGAGAGTGCTCGGCGTCGTCGAACTCAAGGACGTCGTGAAGCCTGGTATCAAGGAACGCTTCGCCCAGCTGCGTAAGATGGGCATCCGCACCGTGATGATCACCGGAGATAACCCTCTTACGGCAGCCGCGATCGCCTCAGAGGCTGGCGTCGATGACTATCTCGCTGAGGCGACACCAGAGCGCAAACTCGAACTCATCAAGGAGGAGCAGGAGGGGGGCAAACTCGTTGCGATGACCGGTGACGGTACCAACGACGCCCCAGCGCTCGCCCAGGCAGACGTCGGGGTTGCGATGAACTCAGGCACGGTCGCTGCCAAGGAGGCAGGGAACATGGTCGATCTCGATTCAAGTCCCACCAAACTGATCGAGATCGTCGAGGTGGGCAAGCAACTCCTCATCACCCGAGGGGCGCTCACCACCTTCTCGATCGCCAATGACCTCGCGAAGTACTTCGCCATTATCCCCGCACTCTTCATTGCGGCCTACCCACAGTTGAAGGTGCTCAACGTCATGCACCTTCACTCCCCGATCACCGCGATCCTCTCGGCAGTGATCTTCAACGCACTGATCATCATCGTTCTGATCCCGCTGGCGCTGCGAGGGGTGAAGTTTCGACCCGCCGCTGCCGGTGAGATCATCCGAAGAAACGTATTCATCTATGGAGTGGGTGGGGTGATCCTCCCCTTCATCGGCATCAAACTTATCGATATTCTTCTCACGGTCACGAGGTTGTACTAATGCTGACTCAAATCCGCCGCTCAATCGTTCTCGCCCTCTTCTTCGCTATCATCCTCGGTCTTGCCTATCCACTTGTTGAGACTGGGCTGGCCAATGTCCTCTTTCCCACCCAGGCAAAAGGTTCACTCACCCCGTACGGCTCCACCGAGATAGGCCAGCACTGGAGTGGAGACCGTTGGTTCCACGGTCGGCCAGATCTCGACAATGACACCGAGACGGGAGGCACCAATCTTGGCCCTCGGTCAAAGCAACTGCTCGATAACACCAAAGCACTCGTGGCGTTCTGGCATGCCCAAGGTGTCGACCCCACCCAAGAACTGGTCACCACATCAGGAAGCGAGGTCGACCCCGACATCTCCCAAAAGAGCGCTCTTGTCCAGATCCCAATGATCCACCGATCAACCGGCATCTCGGTTAGCCGCCTACGCCAGCTCATCGACGCACAGACCACCGGGCCTGAATACGGCATCTTTGGCGATGGCTACGTGAACGTACTGAGCCTGAATCGTGCACTCGCGGCGATCGAAGGGCGCTAGCTGGCTCGCGTCACGGTGGGTGGAAACAGACAGCGAGCAATGCGTGATCCACGGACGACAACTAGGCGACCCCGCCTAGTTGTCGTCAATCTCAGCAAGTCCTGGGTCATAGTCGCGGATCCCGATCACATGGACATCAATGCCCAGCGGACCGACTTTACGAAGGACCTGATTGACGATAGAACCCTTCAACAGTTCATCGCGCCGAGAACGCTTTGAGGCACCGATGACAATCTGGGTGATCTGATGCTCGAGCGCGGTCTCAACCATGACATCGGCCACCTTGGTACCGTACTTCTCCAAGAAGACAACCCCAAGATCATGGCTCAACTTCCTGAGCGCCTCGATCTCCCGGGAAGCCGACTCCGATATGTCGGTGTCGGGCATGATCAACAACGAGCGCAGGTCCGCCTTAGATCGAGCCGCCATCCTCGCCGCCCGACGAAGAACCCGTGGAGTCTCCGGCGAGAGGCTCAATCCCACCAAGTAACGCTCTCTCGTCTCAAAAACTCTCCGACCCTGTCGGTTTGCGAACGACAAGAGCAGATCTTCGTCCGCTTCGTCAGCCACAAAACGCAGGGCCAACTCTCGCAGGGCGGTCAGATTCTGCGTGGTGAAGAAGTTGTCAAGTGCCGACTGGATCTTCGACTCGGGGTAGATGTTGCCGTGAAGCATTCGCCGCCGCAGTTGCTGTGGGGAGGAGTCGATCAGCTCGAGCTGATCGGCTTGGCGTACCACCCAGTCCGGTACCCGCTCGGAGATTCGGACTCCGAGCATCTCCTCAACCGCACCGGCGATGCTCTCGATATGTTGCACGTTCAGAGTTGCGATGACATCGATTCCCGCATTCAGCAGATCAAGCACATCCTCATAACGCTTTTCATGTGGTCCGGATCCTGGAATATTGGTATGTGCGAGCTCATCCACCAGCACCACATCAGGATGACGAGCCACAACCGCCGCGGTGTCCATCTCCATGAATTGACGCCCTTGGTAGGTCACCACCCGTTGGGGAATCACAGGAATCTCGCGGATCAGCTCCTGGGTGTGGACCCGCCCATGGGTCTCAACCAACCCGATCACCACATCGGCACCGCGTTGCATCCGCCGCCAACCCTCGTCCAACATGGCGCAGGTCTTACCCACCCCCGCCATCGCCCCCAGATAGATACGAAATCGACCGGCAGCCTCGACCTCATTGCTTGCGGATTGTTCCACGCTCGACATACCTCGGTCTATCTCCAAGTCGACAATGATACGATCTCTATACTAGGGGCGGTGGACAGAATATGATGGGTAGAGCGATCACAGCACACGACCGATCAGCGTTGCTTGGATCGGGTCTCAGTATTTTCATGATCGGTGTGTTTTCGGCGCTGCTGGTACCATTGCGCACGCATCTCCCACCCGCATCCATCGCGCTCATTCTTGTCGTCCCTCTGGTGGCCAGCATCGCCGTTGGCGGCATCTCGGCCGGAGTAGTCGCCACCCTTGCTGGTTTTGGCGCCTACGATCTCTTTTTTATCCCTCCTTATGGCACCCTCGCTGTAGGGGTAGCGTCAAATTGGATACCCCTTGGTGTCTATGCTTTGGTCGGTCTCGTCACTGTCCTGATTGACCGTCGCTTCCGACTCCAAAGAGAGCGCGCCCTCTACCAGGCGCATATTCTCGAACAACTGGCCAATCTTCCCGCTACGCTCATCAGTGAGCGCTCCCTTGAGGGTGTGTGGCGAAGCGCCACTGAACAGATCGTTCAGCTCCTGGATCTCCAAGGGGCGATGGCGTTGCGCCCAACAGACAACCTGCTCCGACCGGCGAACATCGTCGGCGACCACCAGATGGCCACCTCGATAGCCAGCGCCTTTGTTGGATCAAACGGCATGGCTCGGAGTGGGGAGATCACCATTGAGGGAATACGAGTCCGCTCCTTTGCCTTATCGACGCTCAGCGACAACTTCGGGTTCCTGGTGATCTGGAGCGATGACCTGCCTGATAGCCTCGTGCAGGCACTGAATGTGGTAGCCAACCAGATATCTGCCGCCCTTGAGCGAACACAGCTCCATGAGACGCGCCTCAAACTCGATACGCTCCAACAGATCGACGGTTGGCGCGCCTCCCTCCTGAGAACGGTGTCCCATGACCTGTTGACACCACTTGCTGGCATCAAGACCGCCACCACCGCGCTCAACGAATTCGGTGATGGCCTCGAACCACACGAGCGCGAACAGCTCCTGGATACCGCACTCAGCCAAATCGACCGATCTATTCAGTTGGTCAGTGATCTACTCAATGTCACGCGAATCGAGGCCGGCGCCTTTCATCTCCAGTATCGGTCGGTGAACCTGATCGAGTTAATCCAAGAGGTAGCAATGGGTATCGATTTTCTCTCGGTCGAATCAAAGCTCGACCTCTCTGCACCGCCTGAACTACCCCTGGCTCGGGTTGACGTTGGGTTGGTACGCGAGGTGATCTGGAATCTGCTCGATAATGCTGTCCGTCACTCGCCAATCGGTGACGTGGTCCAGGTAGCGATCGAACTCGACAAGGCGTTCTTTGTCGTCCACATCCACGATACCGGCCGACTCGTCGAGGGTGCAGATCAGATACGGCTCTTTGAGTGGTTCCATGCCGTAGGCAAGAGTGGGCGCAGTGGATTAGGCCTTGCAATTGCACGATCCTTCATCGAGGCCCACCATGGTCAGCTCTCAGTGCATACGACAGAGAGCGGAACGACCTTCACCTTCACGCTCCCAAGGCAACCATGACCTCCGTTCTTATCATCGACGATGACCCAGCACTCAGTAGAGTGCTCCGCATTGGATTGAGCGCCGCGGGCTATGACGTCACCGTTGCCCTGCGGGGTCTGGATGGACTGGCTCGGGCCATCCAGGATCATCCTGATCTTTTGGTCGTCGACCTTGGTCTACCGGACATCGATGGCGTGACCCTCGTTGCAGAGCTACGTCGCTATCACAAGAAGGGCCTTGTCGTCCTCTCAGCGGCAGGCGATGAACACACCAAAGTCAAAGCCCTCGACCGTGGTGCCGATGACTATGTCACCAAGCCCTTCGGGTTGAGCGAGTTCGAAGCTCGACTACGCGCACTGGAGCGCCGCATGGACCTAGCCGCTCCGATGGTCACCGAGATAACCGCTGCGCCAGGATTGGTGATCGACCTCGCAAAACGTCGCGTGATCGACGATGTCCAAGGTGAGATCCGACTCACGCCGCGAGAATTTGATCTCCTACGGTTCTTGGTTGAAAATCAACGGCGTCTCTGCACGCATCAGCTCCTCCTGACGACCCTCTGGGGAGAGGGCTACGACGACCCGCACCATGTACGTGTGTACGTCAATCGACTGCGAACCAAGTTGGGTCCATCCAGCCAATACCTCCGGTCCAGAGCTGGACTGGGCTACCTCTGGGAGAGCGAGGCTCCGTGACAACCGTTACCCATGGATACCCTCTCGGTCACTACCAACACGCTCTACGACCCATGCGATACCTTCGCTGCGGCCGTTCGCTCCATCTGGGAGAGCTATCTCTGTCTTCTCCTGATCTCCAAGGGGGCCTTCCTGATCGCGTAGTCTGCCAAGGCAATCGCCGATGCGAGCACCATGGTGCTAATCGGATTGACACCCAAGATCGTCAGCTCGACCGCCATCGCCGCGATCACGACGCTCAAGAGTAGGCGGGGAACGTCCCTTCCAGAGCGTCCAGCCGCAGACCAATCACCGCAACCTCTACCCCATGCGAGCGCTCGAATCTCTGCCGAGAGATACTAGAGTTTTCGCGAACGCTCACACGTGGCGCGTGGGAAGCTTCACGAACCCGGCATGCTGGTCCTAGCGATACAGGCGCAAGTCGCGCGATTCATAAGAGGGTGCATCGATAGTACTACTTTGTGTCTGCGCATTCACGCCTCGCGGAGTCGTATCGATTCGCACCTCCAATGGTCGTTTGACCAGTCAGGTAGGTGCGAATTGTCACTGGTGAACCTTTCGCAGCCCGGTGGAGATCAGGAAGCCTCTCGTCAGATCCAATCACCGTTTCCGCAGAAGCCTCACTGGCGGAGAGCTGCTGCTTTGCCGCCACGGCGCGCCGCGGTCTCGAGCAAGGTGAGCCCGTCAAGACCCGGTAGTCGCGAAAATTTCCGGTCGACCCTTTGTGCGGCTACCAGACCCTCTTCATCGGCGAATAGATAGGATGCCATATGAGCGACTTCGCTATTGGAGACAACTCCACTACCCACTGGGGCCCAGAACTTGGTGAGGGCGAATCGAGCCAGACGCTGCGCACGTCTGCTCTTCAAGAGACGTTTCCGAGCCTCACCCTCATAGAAGTCAAGGTGTCTACCCTCCTGTTTCATGATCCGACGAACGAGTTCAGAGAGCTCCGGGTGTTGGGCTTTGGCGATCATTCTTGCGTACGCCGCCTGGGCAGTCAACTCGTTGATCGCACCCCAACACATCTGGATTGCAACAAAATCGTCTGCGATCAACGACCCAATATTGAAGGTCAATAGTCGTAGTTCATCAAGCCATTTTCGCTCACGACGAAGGTCTTGTGCTGACTCTTTAGCTCCCGGTAATCGGTGCAGTTCGAGCACCTGACCAAGTGCTTCTCCATGCCAAAATTCCTCGTAGTTCCAGCAAGCGAGGAACGCGGTGATATCTGGATCGCGATGCGCGCTCGTGGCCAAGATCTCTCGAAGATAGCAGATTGTATGACTCTCAACATCGCACATGTAACGGAGGCAACGGAGCGTTTCCACTGCTAACGGTTGCGTCTCGAAGGAGTTAAAATCGATCCCTTCAAGATCTACTCGAGCCGAACGCCCGATAATAGAACGACTAGATACAGGCATATCATTTCTTCGTTCCACGAGCGGTCTCTGGATGTTCGGTTCACCGACAACTGTTGTTCGTTAGCTCGCATCCAGAGAACAACCAATAAACAGGCCGGAGTTCCTCACCCTATCTACGATGTCGTCAATGCCCTATCGAGCTTGCTGATCGATCGCAGTCGAAGAGATTGATGGTAAGCCATCAACAATAAGGTTGCTTCTCTTGCTCAGTCAACAGTAGATTGCGAATCGAATCAATCTCATCATCAGCGATGCCCTGCGCCCGCAACCACTCCTCGATTGATCCAGCTGAACTTCGAATCCGCTCCAGTACTGCGAGGATCGTCTCCGGATTGGAGGAGAACAACACTGCAGGGATCTGCTGTATGACCTCAAGCTCTTGCGGTTGTGTACTTCGCATGCGATCAAACCATGCCTTGGTCGCCCTATCCGTCAACTGATAGTCCCGTGCGATACTCTCATCTGGTACGCCAAGGAGGTCGAGCAGCAAGGCGGCAATCAATCCCGTCCGATCCTTGCCGGCAACGCAGTGGAAGACGAGCGGGTAGCTCGTGGGAAGCGCAAAGAGGTGGAAACTCGCTACGATAGCATCCGCGCCGCGTTCCAACAGATGCAGATAGCGGGTATTGATGTACGTTTGGTCATCCACGCCGGGACTGTGCACACCAACCACGTCTTCCACCAACGAGAGATGGGCATAGGTCAATGGTGATGGATACTCGTCAACGGGAAAACGACCGAGTCGATCAACCTCCTCACTACTGCGCAGGTCGATCACGGTACGGAGACCGAGCCCTCCAAGACGATCGATGTCAGAGCTTGTCAACTGCGCTAAGTTATCCGCACGATACACCAGACCCAGGCGAACACGTCGCTCGGTAATGGTTGGGTAACCGCCAAGGTCGCGAAAGTTCAATGGACCTTGTAACTGGATCCGAGGATCGAGTTCTCCCATCATTTTCGTTCCTTGTGCCTCTCTATCGCCATCCTCGCCTCGTTGCCGCTACCTCTATGTGCCCTCAGCCTCGCCAGGAACCCAGTAGGAAGTCCAAGAACCTAGGTCTCATCCTCTATCTCTGAATCCTGCACGACCCCTACCGAAGAGATCACCTCGGAACCCTGGAGGGTCATCAACTTGACCCCGGTAGCGATTTTTCCTTGCGCAGAGATCGACTTCGCCCGTACGCGAATTGTTTGTCCATTGGAGCTCACGATAATCAGCTGCTCGTCCTTGGATACGAACTCCGCTGCGACGAGATGGCCTTTTTGAGCCGTCAGCTTCATCCCGTGGACACCAGCGCCACCACGCTTCTGTGCTGAGAAATAGTGCGGGCTGATGCGTTTGCCATAGCCGTTGGAGGTGACCAAGACTACTTCACGATCGTCATCAATCATGTCTCCCCCGATAACCCGATCATTAGGTCGCATGCGCATCGCCTTAACCCCAGCCGTTGCGCGTCCTGTTGATCGCACCTCTTCAATGGAGAAGCGGATCACCATCCCGTCCTTCGAGAAGATCATGGCCTCCTGTTCGGCGTGGGCCGTCATCACCTTGACGAGGCTATCGCCTTCACGTAGATCGATCGCTATCAATCCATCGCGTCGCGACCGAGCATACTCGGGCATCGGTGTTCGCTTGATCATCCCCTGTTCGGTAATGAACACAAGGTCGGTCATCTCCGGAAAATCCTTTGTCCCCATCACCGCAGCGATAGACTCCCCATCCTGAAGAGGGATCAGGTTCACCATGGCTGTACCACGAGCGCTACGCTCGAGCCTTGGAAGCTCGTAGCCACGGAGCTGATAGACCTTGCCTCTCGACGAAAAGATAAGAATCTTCGAGAGCATGGAGGAAGGAATGAGATGGCTAATACCATCCTCCTCCTTAACCTTGGCACCAACCACTCCTCGGCCCCCACGGTTTTGCGCACGAAACGACGCCTCTGGCACCGCCTTGATGTACCCCGATCGAGAGATCATCACCACCAAGTTCTCATCTTCGATCAGGTCCTCTGCTGAGAACTCGCCTGGATCGATGACAAACTGCGATCGCCGCGGCTGTTCGTAGGGTTGCGACGCCTCGACCAACTCCTCCTTGACGATCGTGTCAAGACGTACCCGATCACCAAGGATGGCCTCTAGATCAGCGATCGACAGATGGAGCTGTACCGACTCCTCCTCAAGTTCGGACCGACCCAGGCGTGTCAATCGCCCGAGTGTCATGTCGAGAATGTGGTTGGCCTGTAACTCCGAGAAGTCGAATGGGCTCGCCATCAACACCTCGCGTGCCTCCCGCCGGTCCGCTGACCCTCGAATCGCTTGAATCACAGCGTCGAGCTGATCGATGCAGCGTAACAAGCCATCGACGATGTGCAGCCGTTCACGTGCCTTTCGCAGTCGATACTCCGACCGGCGTGTCACTACCTCACGCTGATGGTCGATGTACACCTGGATCGCTTGGAGCAGGTTGAGAGTCCGCGGGACGCCATCGACAATGGCGAGCATGTTGATCGCAAAACTCGATTGCAACGGGGTGAGCTTATAGAGATTATTCAGGACAACATTTGGGTTCGCGTCGCGCTTGAGCTCAATCACAAAACGACTCTCTCGCCCGGAGGAGTAGTTCTGAACATCAGAGATACCATCGATCAACTTGTCCTCGACAAGCTTCTTAATGCGCTCAGCAATCTGCTCAAAGGAGGTCTGGAATGGAATATCGGTTACGACAATCTGCGAACGATTCTTTACTTCCTCAATCTCAGCAACTGCTCGGAGGCGAACCGACCCTCTCCCTGTTCGATAGGCTGCCACAATACCCTCGCGTCCGAGTATCTGACCACCCGTAGGAAAGTCAGGTCCCGGAACGATGCTCAAAAGATCGTCAACCACCGCATCTGGGTGGTCGATCACATAGATCACCGCCTGCACGACTTCGGCCAAGTTGTGCGACGGAATCTGTGTCGCCATTCCAACCGCGATCCCTTGTGACCCATTCACGAGGAGGTTGGGGAACCTCGCTGGAAGCACGGAGGGCTCAACGGATTGAGAATCATAGTTCGGTACGAAGTCAACCGTCTCCTCGTCGATGCTAGCGAGCATCTGGAGAGCGATTGGAGCCAATCGACACTCGGTATAGCGAGAAGCGGCAGGTCCTGTCGAGGGATCAGGAGCTCCAAAATTACCATGCCCGTCGATCAGGGGATGGAGTAGCGAGAAGTCCTGCACCATACGAGCCAAGGCGTCGTAGATAGCCGCGTCACCGTGAGGGTGAAATTTACCCATCACATCACCAACGACCTTGGCACACTTGACGTGGGGTCGATCAGGTCGATAACCGTTATCGAACATCGAGTAAAGGATCCGTCGGTGAACCGGCTTCAAACCGTCACGGGCATCGGGCAAGGCACGCGAAATGATGACCGACATGGAGTATTCAAGGAAGGAACGCTCCATCTCCTCCTGTAACTCTACTAACTGAACTTGGGTGGGTTCGAAACCCTCTGGATCGTCTGGCATACCGCTCCTTAAAAGTCTAGGAACCGAACATCGTCGGCGTTCTCTTGAATGAAACGGCGACGAAGCTCTACATCGTCACCCATCAACACTGAGCACACTTCATCAGCGATACTGGCTTGTTCGACATTGATCTGGAGAAGTGAACGATGCTCCTTCGCCATCGTGGTGACGTTCAGCTCGTCAAAGTCCATCTCCCCAAGACCCTTCAACCGGAGGAAGGGTTGCTTATGATTGGGTCGGCTCGAAAGAAACTGTTGACGTTCCACCTCGTTCTTGATATAGGTCTTCTCATTGCCAATGAGCGTGGAGTACAGAGGAGGTTGGGCAGCGTAGACCATTCCCTCCTCTACGAGCGGTCGCATCTGCCGGAAGAAGAAGGTTAGGAGCAGTGTACGGATATGAGAACCATCCGGATCAGCATCAGCAAGAATAATGATCTTGTGATATCTCGCCTTCTTGATGTCGAATTCTTCCCCTACGCCAGCACCGATCGCCGCGATCAGTGATTGAATCTCCTGATTTCCGAGCATCTTATCCAAGCGCGCCCGTTCAACATTCAGGATCTTTCCACGAATAGGAAGGATGGCTTGGGTTTTTGGGTCTCGACCTTTGATGGCCGTGCCTCCTGCTGAGTTGCCTTCGACAATGAACAGCTCTGATTCCTTCGGGTCTTTCGAGGTGCAGTCGGTCAACTTGCCTGGCAGGCCAGCTCCTTCGAGTCCCGACTTACGACGCGTGAGATCACGAGCCTGTCGAGCTGCCGCACGTGCTCGTGCCGCCAGAATCGCCTTTTGGACCACCGCCCCAGCTTCTCGAGGATTCTCCTCAAACCACTCAGCCATCTTTTCATTGGTTACCTTTTCGACCAATGATCGAATGGAAACATTTCCCAACTTTGTCTTCGTCTGACCCTCAAACTGGGGATTGGTGAGCCTTACTGAGACGATAGCGGTCACTCCTTCGCGAATATCTTCACCAGCGAGATTGTCATCCTTCTCCTTGAGGAGGTTCTTTGCTCTTGCGTACTTGTTGACCACCTGTGTGAGTGCCTTCTTGAGACCCTCGGTATGCGTACCACCCTCCTCTGTGGAGATCCCATTGGCGTACGAGTGAATCGCTTCGTAGTAACCAGTATTCCAGGAGAAGGCGACCTCCACCTCCTGTTCATCCTCGGAGGCTGCGTAGTAACCCACCTTCTTAAAGAGAGGATCTTTGGGGGTATTGAGATGCGAGACGAAGTCAACGATGCCACCGTCGTATTTGAGCACCACATCGGCGGGGTCCTTACCGACCCGTTCATCCCTAAACCGAACCTCTACACCTTTGTTAAGAAAGGCGATAATCTGGAGCCGCTCGATGATCCGATGCGCCTGCAACTCCACCTCATCAAAGATTGAGGCATCCGGCCAGAAGGTCACGGTCGTTCCCCGACGACCGCGCTTTGCGGGGCCAATCTCCTTGAGTGGACCGGTTGGCTTCCCACCATCGACAAACTCCATCTCGTAATGCTTACCATCCCGATCGATCTCGAGCAGTAAACGTTGCGACAGCGCATTGACCACCGAAACGCCGACCCCATGAAGCCCACCGCTGACTTTGTAGCCGCCGGATCCAAACTTACCGCCCGCGTTCAACTGGGTAAGCGCTACCTCGGCAGCTGATTTCGATGGATCGGATGGATGGGCATCCGTCGGAATACCACGACCATCATCGATCACACGACAGCCTCCATCAGCAAGGATTGTGACATCGATCTTTGTACACTGGCCCGCCATCGCTTCGTCTACCGAATTATCGACTACCTCCCAGACGAGGTGGTGGAGTCCACTCGGTCCTGTCGACCCGATATACATTCCCGGACGCATCCGAACGTGCTCCAACCCTTCGAGGACGATGATGTCCTTCGCTGTGTAGTTAGAGCTAGCCGTGTCGCTCACCCACTCACCTCACTCCTTCATCTTGCACGACTGTCTAGTCAAGAAAAATCGCTTGGATTCATTCTACTAGGTGAGGGGCGTCAAGGTGCCTTTTGAACAGCAACGATACGCACTTGTCCACTGAAACCAAGGCTCTCTAGTTGTGTCGCTAACTGCGAGGATCGCAGTTTCACTAGTGGTACTATTTCTCTTGTTGTCGTGACTACAATATCTCCCTTTCTTCCTAGGTCGATGGCGATACCCTGAGCCACATCGATGCCGAATAAACCATCAAGAACACCCTGAACTTCGACCAACTTAGCATGATCGATAAGTTGTAAGTCGTCCACTACTGCCAGAAGAACAGCTCGAATTGAAGCAGGGTTCTTTGACCGACTTTGGTTAGTGTGCGTTAGATACAACGCGCCCTCCTTGTACGTCAAAGACGGTCCATCCATCAGCATCGACCAACCGGTCAGTGGTTGTAGCAAACGTCTGATAGTGCCCAACCAGGTCGAGCAACCTCGCTGCTCTTTGCTGATCAAACTCGGCGAAGACGTCATCGAGTATGAGAATTGGCGACTCACCAATCTCTTGTTCTAACAACTGGGCACTCCCTATCCGTAGCGCGATAGCGAGCGAGCGAATCTGACCCTGAGATGCCGTTGATTTCGCCTGAAGTCCATTGAGTTCGATCGAGAAGTCATCACGATGGAAGCCAACACTTGTTGTTCCCTTTCGAAGATCTTCCGATCGAGCTCCAATGAGATCCTCAAGGGGATCCTTCTTCCAACTCCTTACATATTGAAAATCAAGATCCTCATGAGCACCCGATATATTGGTATTAAAACCCGCTACCATCGTGCATAGAAAACCCAACATCCGTTCTCGTTCATCTGCGATTATTGTTGACGATTTTGCCAGTTCTTGATCGAAGAAATCGAGGCTTACCATGTCCGGTCTACTCGACCGAATAAGATTCTGTCGTTGCTTCAGTATCTTATTCGCTCTCGATAGTGTCCGTTGCATCGCTTGACTCGATCGCGCCAGAATACTATCTAAATACTCTCGCCGTACCGTCGGGAGACCGACGACCAGATCGCGGTCCTCGGGTACGAAACTAACCACTGGAAACATCGCTCCGAGCTGAGCGATCCTCACCCGTTGATCATCGAGCAGAATGCGCTCGCGTTGTTGGGAACTGCCAACCATAGTGACTAGGTGAGGTAGGTGGTCTGCGACCTCTACTTGGGCGCGCGTTCGCCAATACTCGCTGCCTCGTTGGAGGAAGGTTTGATTATCAAAGGTGCGAAAGGAACGACCGTTGAGCGCCACGACGACCGCCTCAGCAACACTCGTCTTACCTGCTCCGTTCGGCCCAACTAGTAAGTTCCTCTGGGCGAAGTCGAGTTCAGTTAAGGAGAGGTTACGAAAGTGCTCGATCGCTACACTCAGTACCTTCACGACTTACTTTTGTACGATAGGCATTAAAAGGTAAATGAATGATCGGGAATCTGAGTTGGTGATGCTAGCGGCTCGATTCGACTCGAGAAACTCGAAACGGACCACCTCCGACTCGACTCCATCGATACCCTCTGCGAGAAGGTCTGGATCAAAACTGATCGTGAACTCCTCGTCTGAGAAGTTCACATCGATGACCTCATGGACCTGACCGATTTGAGGAATCTTCACACTCAGCTCACACGAAGTTCCGGTGATGGTCATCCTGAGCATCGACGAGTTGCGTGCCTCCTTCGCCATTCGACGTAAGGTCCGCAGCGCAGAGATGAGTTGTGATCGATCAGCGAGCATGACCCGTGAGTAGGAAACATCGACTAGTCGTCGATAGTCACGAAATGGTTCATCGATGAGGCGGGTAGCAAGTGTCGTTGCCCCAACTGAGAAGACCGCCTCTCGTGCTCCGATCTTGACGTTGAGTAGTTGATCGGATGCCGAGCTCGAGAGGATGCGTTCAAGCTCGCGCACTGCTCTGGTGGGGATAACCACCTCGCCATTGTCGGAGTCACTCAACATATTGATGCCGGCGATATCCCGAAGTGCGAGTCGAATCCCATCTGTTGCTACTAACCGCAGGCCCTCTGGTGATGAAGCAAACAACATGCCTGAATAGATCAGATCTCTGGTGTCGTCACGACTGGCAGCGATCGCCACCTGTGAGATACCGCTTGCCAACTCAGCGGAGGGTACGGTAACGCCCGCATGATCCTCAACTCCAAGCGGGGGGACCTCAAACTCATTGAGCAGGTTCAACGATACCTCAGCCCGACCTGAGCGGAAAGAGACGGTAGCGTCCTCCACCACAATCTCCACGCGATCACCCGGTAAGGACTTCATGAGATCAACGGCAAGTGACGCTGGGGTAGTGAAACGGGTATCGCCCCCATCAACTGGCACAGTTGCCCGAATCGAAAGATCGCTCTCACGCCCTTCGATCTCTAGTAGACCAGCTGCAACTGTCCATCGCAGACCAGTTATCGACCCTCGAGAACTCAACGCTCTCGAGGCATTTGCGAGGGCCTCGGTGAGTGGCTCACGGTCGGAGATGAATTGCACAGGCCATCCTTTCTAGTTGATATCAAGGTAATAGTAGTAATAGGGGTTCTGGATTGTGGATGAAACTCAATTACACCTGATGAAAGGCGGTTTTGTTATACACAGGTTCTCGTGTGTCATCCACAGCAATGTGGAGAATCCTAGTGCGTCTCCCTTTATGGTGAAGTCCGCCCTGGTGGGATGTTGAAAACTTCTGGGTTGTGCACACGAGATCCACATAGTTATCCACGTTGCCGAGAGGGATCGCGAAGAAGTTTGAAAAGTTGATCTACCTGTTCAAAAGTCTCGATGGAGGTCTGCATGACACTCTGCACTTTTTGAACAGCATGGATGACGGTGGTATGGTCACGCCCTCCGAACTCTCTACCGATCTCGGGATAGCTCAACTCAGTGAGTTCGCGCATGATGTACATCGCGATCTGGCGAGCCATCGCGATGGGTCGCTTGCGGGATTGTCCGAGCAGTTCCATAGGGGTGGTATTGAAGAAGGTCGCGGTAACGGTGATGATCTCTCGGGGGTCGCGTGGTTGCAGACGCTGGGAGCTGGTGATGAGATCAGAGAGGACGATCTGGGCGAGATCGAGGGTGACAGGGACCTGATTCAGGCTTGAGTAAGCGGAGAGGCGAGTAAGAGCCCCCTCGAGTTCCCGAATGTTGTCGGTGATATTGGTGGCGATGAGCTCGATCACGGAAGGGTCGAGGCGGAATCCAGAGTCTTCAGCCTTACGTTGGAGAATTGCGGATCGCGTCTCAAGGTCAGGTGGTTGGACATCAGTGATGAGCCCCATCGCAAATCGACTACGTAGACGCTCTTCGAGGGTGGCGATGGCTTTGGGTGATCGATCAGAGGTGAGGACGATCTGTTTCTGCGCGCCGTACAGGTAATTGAAGGTATGGAAGAACTCCTCCTGAATCGCCTCTTTGTTCTGAAGGAACTGGATGTCATCCACAAGGAGGACATCACACTCGCGGTAGCGCGCCTTGAAGTCGGAGGTTTTGTTGCGTTGAATGGCATCGACGAACTCATTGAGAAAGGTCTCAGTGGAGACATATTTCACGTACTTATCGCGGTAGTTGTGTCGAAGGTAGTTACCAATGGCATGGAGAAGGTGCGTCTTGCCAAGACCAGCACCACCATGAATGAAGAGCGGGTTGTAGGAGGCGGCCGGTGTCTCGGCTACGGCAAGTGATGCGGCATGGGCGAATCGGTTGGAGGATCCGATCACAAAAGCTTCAAAGGTGTAACGGGGGTCAAAAGCGCTTGAGAGGCGAGCCTTAGAGTTTGTCTGTCGTACGGGAGCTCGGTTCTGCCCGAAGAGGTCCTCCTCGACGATGCTGGGGTCTGTGCGGTCAGCGCGATAAGCGAGATTTTCATTTGCTCGAACTTGGATCTTCACCGGAACGTGATGGCCGATCGCCTCTGAGAAGAGGGTTCCAAGGACTTCGCGGTACTTGGTCTCAAGTCGCTCCTTGGCCAATGGCGAAGGAGTCGCCAACACGACCTCCTCGGTCGTGATCATCACAGGCGTGATGGAGATAAACCATGTCTTCCAAGCCGCCTCACCAACGTGGTCACGGAAGCGTTCTGAGATGCTGTTCCATAGATCCTCATGCTCTGGCAAGAGGCCCTCCTCTCTTATCCACAGAGTTGTCAACCTGTGGATATGAACCTGTGGAAAACTGTTGCTGTCCAGAGTAACGCACCATCATAGATGAGTTTTGTAGGGTTGTTGGGCACTTCGCGGTATTTCATTGACTCACGATGGCCGATGAGGGGCATCGACCACCACCGTGTTGGGTGAGAGCAGCTATGCTGTACGGGTTGAGTACCCGTCTGGAGTAGGACGGCGGTAAGGGAGTTAGTGTGAAGAGGACATTTCAGCCGAACAATCGTCGGCGATCGCGAAAGCATGGTTTCCGTCATCGAATGGCGACGAGAGCTGGTCGAGCCATCATTAAGGCCCGTCGTGTTAAGGGAAGAGCGCGTCTCTCCGCATAGTGGGTGGTTGAACTCGAGTCATTGCGGACCCGCGCAGAGTTCGATAGCGTCTTCGCCCAGGGCAAGAGGTGGCGCGGTCGTTATATCAATGTGGTCTTCCTCGTCGACACTTGCATCGACACTGACCAAAATGTCCCACGAACTCCTCGGCTAGGTATAGCGGTGGCGCGTCGCTTTGGCAATGCGGTAGAACGGAATCGATTCCGTCGTAGGGTTCGAGAGGTGCTGCGGAGTTTAGATCTTCCATCCGGAAGCTACTTCGTTAGCCCGCGCTTGCCTTGTGATGCTGTGTCGTTTGCAGGTTTGAGAGACGACTTCACTAGGCTGTGTGTCGAAGGACTCGGCTGCCGTACGAAGAAGGTGACGAATGAGCGCTAAGAAGCTCTCACCCCTACAGGTCCTCATGGTGAAGGTAATTGATGGGTATCAGTTTGTTCGACGTGGTCGTCCTTCCCCCTGCCGGTACCTACCAAGTTGTTCCGAGTATACCAAAGAGGCGATCCAAGAATACGGCGGTCTACAAGGGATGTGGCTCGGTGTTCGCAGAGTTGCCCGATGTAATCCGTTTGGATCAAGTGGCTATGACCCTGTTCCTCCAAAGACGCATGTCGCAAAGCATGGGAGAAAATTGAATCATGAACATACTCGGTGATATTCTACGCCCGATCTTTGACCTGCTCGCAGGCATTATCACGTTCTGGTATGCACTGATACCGAGCTATGGCATCGCGATATCACTCTTAACCATCACGGTCATGGTGGCGATCTCCCCGTTGACTATCAAGAGTACGAAATCAATGCTCCAGATGCAGGCGATCCAGCCAAAAATCAAGGAACTGCAGAAGCAGTTCAAGGGCGATCGCCAGGGTCTAGCCGAGGCCCAGCAAGCCCTTTTTAAGGAGAACAAAGTCTCCCCTGCCGGTGGCTGTCTGCCGATGTTGCTCCAGTTTCCGTTGTTGATCGTGATGTATGACGTCATCCGAGGGCTCACCAACACCGTGAAGACCGCTCACGGGATCGTCGCCTCACCGAAGTACATCATCCATTCCAGCTTGCTGTACAAACATTTGGTGCTTGACCACGGCGTGATGAAGTTTTTGGGGCTGAACCTCACACTGACCGCGTTGCATCTGCACCTCGGTTTTCTCGACTCATTGCCCTATTATCTCTTGGTCATTATCTCTGTCGGTCTGCAGTACCTGCAGATCAAACAGATCACCGGCAAGAACCCGGCGGCGGCAGCGGCAAACCCGATGGCGTCGAAGACCCAGCAGATCTCGACATTGGTGTTTGGCTTTATCTATCTAGACATCCCAGCTGGTGTCGTTGTCTACTTCCTCGTCTCTGGTATTTTCCGAGTCGTGCAGCAAGAGTTGATGTGGCGACACGACCCCACGCTCCGATCGCATTCAATAGAGGCACGGAGGAAGGCGTCCGAGGCCAAGCAAAACCAAGTGATCGAAGCGAGGGAGATTGTTCGCAGACCATCACCGCAACGAAATATCCTGCGCAGATTACTGCCTGGCGCTACCCCGGCGCTATCGACGGATAACAACGCAAGCCCAGTCGATCCACCAAAGCCGCGAGCGCCTCGGGATAATCGTTCCAATAAGAAGAAAAAGCGTCGCTAGTCTATCTTCTAGCTGATGGGGCTGTGATGGCCAAAAAATAGAGAGACAAGGAGCTAACTGCTGCAATGGAGTGGATTGAAACCACTGGTAAGGATCTCGATGAGGCGAAGGAACTCGCCCTCGAGCACTTAGGTGTCGAGGAGAGTGAAATCGAGTTTGAGGTCTTGGATGAAGGACGCTCTAGTTTTCTAGGGTTTGGTAGGAAGTCGGCGCGTATTCGAGCCCGACTCCGCCCGTCGTTCCCCAATCCAAAACGTGAGCGCAAGCCGAGGAAACCACGGCAACAGAGCGCAGGCACGACCTCGTCACTATCGCCTGTATCAAACAGCGAGGCTTCGAGCGATAAAATCGAAAAGCCCAGGGCTGAGAGGCCACGAACCGAGAGACCAAAGGAGTCAAAGAAAGTGGAATCAGAGGAGAATGCCGCGCCGCGAGCTGAGCGTGAGGAAGTCAGTAGGGTCGAGCTCGCCAATGCAGCTCAAGAGTTTCTTGCCGGTCTCATGCATGAGTTCGGGCTTTCTGGCGAGGTGACGGTAACGCATCTCGACGATGAGTCTATGGAGCTTGAGATCAACGGTGAAGGGCTCGGTTCGCTTGTTGGCCCACGCGGCAGTGTATTGACCGCCGTACAAGAGGTGACGCGGTCGGTGGTGCAGACACGGGCTGGTGAGGGAGCTGGCCGTGTCGGCGTGGATATCGCTGGCTACCGCCAGAAGCGGCGTGAGGCTCTCGAGAAGTTCGCACGAGATCAGGCCGCGAAGGTTCGTGAGACCGGTGAAGAGTTGGTCTTTGAAGAGATGTCCGCCCCGGATCGCAAGATTATTCATGACACGGTTGCCGAGATCGCGGAGGTCGCTACCCGTTCCGAGGGTGACGAGCCGCATCGCTACGTCGTGATGTTCCGCGAGGGGCCAATGAGTCAGGAATCCGATGATGATGGAGCGACTGCAAGAGTCGATTCATAAGGCACAGGCGTGGGGTTTTATAGGTGGAGATATTGATCTCCACCTTGACCACTCCCACGCTTTTGTCGAAGTTCTCCAGAGCTTGGGGTTCGCCGAAGAGTCAGGAGTGGATCTTGGTAGCGGAGGTGGACTACCGAGTCTTATTCTCCTTTCTGAGCTTCCATCCATTCGTTTGACCTTGGTGGAAGTGATGATCAAGAGAGCGAACTTTCTAGAGACTACCATCGATGAGGCGGGCTTCGGGGAACGGGCTCACGTCGTCATACGTCGAGCAGAGGAGCTGGCACACGACGCTGAGCATCGCGAGCGATACGGATTCGTGACCGCGCGCAGTTTTGCGAGCCCAGCGGTCACCGCCGAAGTCGCCACCGGGTTTTTGCGGCCTGGTGGTAAGGTTATCGTCTCTGAACCGCCGGAGTCGACGGGCGAGCGGTGGCCAGCAGACGGACTTGCACTCCTCGGGTTGAGCTTATCCCAGGTCTATCAAGGACGTTATAGTTTTGCGGTGCTCGCGAAGTCCCACGCATGTGATCGTCGGTATCCGCGACGATCCGGTAAGGCTTGGAAGCAGCCGTTGTTTTAAGGCTCAGATGAGCTGAGGCTTGACTCCCCCACTCTGGGGATCGATGAGCACCAGCAGCCCGGACCGGTTGGCTCCCGGATCGCAGAGATTGCGCGTTTCGGGGCACATGGTGAGCCGGGTTTGCGAAAAATGCCCGTCACCCAAGCTGATCCAGCACCAGCTGGATGTGCGATGGAAGATTCCAGCGGACGTTATGGGTACTTTGAGGTTGGTCCCGTATGTCCCTCCTGCGACTCTTTGGTAACTGGGTGCGCCTCCTCAGCAAGGCTACTATCCCGGCAGAGGACCATCGACTGCGCTCCCCTACCCTCTACCCTAGGCGAGGAAGTCTTGGTGAGTGCGACGGGAGCACGCCAAAGGGAGATCTCCGACGCACCGCCGTTCTTAGGGCGTGGTTTGCAAGGAATGGAGAAGCGATCCGGGCCCTTCTGGGTACGTCTGAGTGGGTACACTGCACCATTGTTGCTAGCACTGCCAGATGCGCTCGTTGAGAACGTTGTCCCGATAGGAGGTTTGCGGGGGGAACGGGCTTGCGCGTGATGAGGGGGCGTAGGTTCTCATCAGGACTGCTGTGACTGATCTCGATGGTGATGGTAGGCGTGGGGATCGAGTCTCTTCACGCGTCGACATCCGCGGGCATCCGGTACGGAGAGGGGTCCACTGGCGGCTTTAGGGCAGTCCTGTAGGTCGCTATATGTCCCCTGCAGGATGGGTGGTTTGCCCAGGCTGTGGGCAGGGCATCGGGATGTTCGAGCCTGTACAACGGTGCACGGTGAGGTCATGGGTTTGCTGTCAAGGTGAAATGGGGTTCGCGACTGAGGCAGGTTGGCAGCGTACCGACTGCAGTTACGTCGCATCCGTAGAACGATCTTATTGCGGCTGTTCGGCGGGGATAAGGGTGATCTATGGGTGTTGAGGATCCGTAATGGTGGGACGAGCGAGACCACCGCACCAGGGTGACGGGCCAGCTCCGTGTTCGCGGAGAGGGGTATTCTTGTGAGCGAGGTACTAAGGTAGGTCAATGGTTTTCTTTCGATCGGTGCCACGTGGGACAGGATCGGTGAGAGGTCATGGTGGGTTTCACGTGAAACAGACCGAACGGTGTAGTGATAGAGTGAGGGAGGTTGCGTGGTGAGCGAGGGAGCAAGAGTGATTGCGCTGGCGAACCAAAAGGGTGGGGTTGGGAAGACAACGACGGCGGTAAATCTCTCAGCTGCACTCGCAGAGCTTGGCCATCGAGTGCTCGTGCTCGACCTCGATCCGCAGGGTAACGCGACCACTGGATTGGGTGTGAGCCCCAGGGAGCTCGAATACTCTGTCTACGACGTGCTGATGAAGGACGAGCCGATGGAGAATGTGGTAGAGGCCACGATGGTGGCAAACCTCTTCCTTTGCCCTGCCACCATCGATCTAGCTGGTGCGGAGATAGAGCTGGTGTCGGCGTTCTCTCGTGAGCTACGGCTTCGCAGGGCACTAGATGCGGTGCGCGAGGACTTTGACTATGTGGTGATTGACTGTCCCCCATCGTTGGGCTTGCTCACCATCAATGCACTGTCAGCGGCAGACACAGTGATGGTTCCGATTCAGTGTGAATATTATGCGCTAGAGGGGCTTTCGCAACTGTTTCGGAACGTGGGGCTGATCCAGGCGTCACTCAATCCTTCCCTCACAATTGATTACGTGGTAATGACGATGTATGACGCGCGTACGAATCTTGCTGAGCAAGTGGTACGCGAGGTGCGCGAGTACTGTGGTGATAAAGTCTGTAGCACGATCATTCCACGCACTGTTCGTCTCTCCGAGGCACCCTCCTTCGGTAAGCCAATCACGGTGTTCGATCCTGGGTCTCGAGGGGCGATTGCCTACCGACATCTCGCGAAGGAAGTGACCCATGGCTAGGCAATCAGGGTTGGGTAAGGGGCTTGGAGCGCTAATCCCGGTGCCAAGCGAGCGTTTTGCTGAGGGTATGCAAGAGATTCCCATCGGCATGGTTCGCCCCAATCGTTTCCAGCCGCGCAAGGCCTTTTCCGATGAGGGGTTAGCGGCGCTTGCTCTCTCGATCGCCGAGTTGGGAGTCTTGCAACCGATTCTGGTGCGACGGCACGATGATGGGTTTGAATTGGTAGCGGGGGAGCGGCGCTGGCAGGCAGCGCAGCGCGCGGGCTTGACGACGATTCCAGCAGTGATTCAGGACCGGGATGATCTTTCTTCGCTTCAGGCAGCGGTGGTGGAGAATTTACATCGTGAGGATCTGAACGCTTTGGAGGAGGCTGCTGCATATCGACAGTTGATCGATGACTTTGGTCTCACCCATGAAGTAGTTGCACAACGTGTGGGTAAGAGTAGGTCTGCGGTATCGAACGCTCTGCGTCTTTTGCAACTACCATCGAGCGTACAACGCCGTCTGGTTGACGGTTCCCTCTCGGCAGGCCATGCGCGGGCATTGCTCGGTTCGCCAGACCGCAAGCTCCAAGAGCAGTTGGCGGATACCATTGTCGATGGTGCTCTGAGTGTTCGTGAAGCTGAGGAGCTCGTCCGACGTAGCACTGGTGAGGTTCAGCCAGGTACGGGAGCCAGCGTGCTCCAAGAGAGCTCTCGTGGGGATCGAGGCATGCCTGTAGGCAATGTCCGCCCTGCGGTGGTGGTAGAGGTAGAACGATTGCTCTCTGAGACGTTGTTGACTTCGGTGGCGATTGAGGTCAAAAAGACGGGTTCAGGGGTGGTGAGGATCGATTTTGCTGATCTGTCTGACCTGCATCGGATCGCCTCCGCGATCGTGGACCCAGGGTTTGAGTCTTAATTGAGGGTTTGATCGAGGTTCAAGATGAGGGTTGTACACAGCTGTGCATAAGGTTGTGGATGAAGCACCCGTAGTCTGTGCGTAACCTGAGTTAGGCGTCGTGAGACTGCTGCTGCCACCAGGCAAGGAGGCGCTCGATGGCTTGGTCTCGCTGAAGTGGACCCTCGTCCAGTTCGGTCTCGAGGAGAAAGGCCAAGGCCTTTCCGACGGCCGGTGATGGTGGGATCTGGAGCAGCTCCATGATGGCTAGTCCGTCCAAAGGGGGGCGCAACGAGGCAAGGGCCTCTGCTTCCTGAAGGCGCATCACCCGTTGTTTGAACTCTTCCATTCGCCTCGTCATCGCTTGAAGCTTGTGTTGATTGCGAGTCGTGGCGTCACACACGGTGAGCTCGTTGAGGTCGTCGTAGAGCTCGCCGGCGTCGCGGACGTAGCGACGGACGGCGGAGTCGGTCCAGCCATTCTCATAACCATGGAAACGAAGATGGAGAGCGACGAGTTTGGCGACCTCCTGGGTGAGGTCTTTCGGGTAGCGGAGGTCTGTCATGATGGCGGTCGTCATTCTCGCACCGACGACGTCGTGAAAATGAAAGGTGACACCGTCGGGGCCGATCGCCCGGGTCTTGGGTTTGGCGATATCATGGAGGAGAGCGGCCAGGCGGAGGCGGAGGCGGGGTGAGCATTTCTGCACCACGGCGATGGTGTGGGCAAGAACGTCTTTATGGTGATGCACTGGGTCCTGCTCGAGGCGGAGGTTGGCGAGCGCCGGCAAAAAGTTGCTGGCAAGCGGAGTGTTGACGAGGAATTGAAGACCGCGGGTGGGGTTGGGTATAGTCAGCAGACGGTTCAGCTCATCGCGGATTCTTTCACGCGAAAGAATGTCGAGACGAGGCGCGAGTAGTTCGATAGTTTCGAGCATCTCTGGTTCCGGCACGAGATCAAAGCGTGCGATGAAACGAGCAGCCCGCAGCATACGGAGTGGGTCCTCGCTAAAAGAGGTGGTAGGGGATACCGGTGTGCGCAAACGGTGGGCAAGGAGGTCTTCAAGACCGTGATAGGGGTCGATCAAGCGTGGTTCCTTCGCGGTTAGCTCGAGAGCCATAGCGTTGATGGTGAAGTCGCGACGTGCGAGGTCGTCCTGGAGTGAGGTCGAAAAAGTCACGTGGGGTTTGCGACTCGTATCGACGTAGGCTTCCGCTCGGTGGGTCGTGATCTCTAACCGCAAGTCCTGCAGTGAACAGGCGATTGTCCCGAAGCGCTCACCGGCTCGATTGACTGAGTGTACCAGCCCCGCCAGATTTGAACGTATCTCGTCGGGTTCAGCGTCGGTGGTGAGGTCGACGTCGGTGAAGGCATCGACGTCGCCAAGAAGCAGATCACGGATGATGCCGCCGACAAGGTAGAGCCGAAAGCCACGCTCCGAAAATCGTGCCGCAATGGGTTCAAGTGTGTGAATAACAGGTTCGAAGCGGTTAGGGATCACTCAGCGGACATTCCTATCGTTGGTCTATGGGTTCGTCTGATCGGAGAGATGGCGCATCAACGCGGTGGCACGTCATCGCCACGGGCCAGGAGCGTCTCTTGACGCATCCTTGCCAGGGTTGAGACGATCTCGTCCTCAACGACTCCCGGTGGGTCGGCTGGATCAAGGCGTCTCGAGACACCAAGTAACGCTTCGATGGATGCCTCCGTCGATTCCGCCAAGGCAGCGAGATTGTAACCACCCTCAAGAAAAGCCACCGTTTTCCCGTGCGGTACGAACTGGAGAGCCCACTGAGTCAGATGGTAGTAGTCGTTCGCTCCGTAACCGAGATCGGTGAGCGGATCATCGCGGTGGCCATCAAAACCTGCTGAGATCAGCAGCCAGGTTGGAGCAAAAGTAGTGATCACTGGCGCAGCGATCGTGTCGAGGGCAGCGAGAGCCGTTGCTCCGGTGGTGCGCGGTGGTAACGGGATGTTGATGGTAGTCCCGATCGCTGCGCCCTCTCCGACCTCGAATACCTTGCCGGTACCAGGATACAGAGGGTACTGGTGGATCGATACATAGAGGACAGAGGGCTGCGAGTAGAAAATGTCTTGCGTGCCATTGCCATGATGGGCATCGATATCCACGATGAGTACCTTCTCACCCTGGTCAACGAGTCGCTGAGCCGCTACGGCAATGTTGTTAAAGAGGCAGAACCCCATGGACGTATCAGTGGTTGCATGGTGTCCTGGAGGCCGCACCGCGACAAAGGCTGCGTCACCCTCTCCTTGCTGGAGACGTGTGATAGCGTCGAGGCCAGCGCCAGCGGCCAGCAGGGCGATATCGTAGGATTGATAACCCACTTGGGTGTCGGCATCGATCGGCCCGCCACCCATGAGGCAGAGTTGGCGAATCTCGGCGACGTGCGCGCTATCGTGCACACGAGTAACCGAGGCGGTGGCTGCTGGTGTGGGTTTGAAGGTGACGATATCATCGCGAAAACGGTCAAGCACCGTAGCGATGACCTCAAGTCGGCTTGCTGACTCTGGATGGAAGAGACCGGTATCGTGTTCTAGGTATTCGGGATGTGTTCCGAACAGTACGGTCATCATCCCATGATACCGGGTTGGTCCAGCGAGTTTGCAGGCAGGGCTACGTCGGCAACTAAGGTTTGGATGAGTGATCCTTCGCGGATGGAGGGCAACTGAAGAAAGGACCGTTGACGCTAGTTGGCTGCGCTGAGAAGTGTCGGTGGTATCCAAGTTCGATATTCGCCGTGGTATGGGAATTTGCAGGCGGTGCTTGTGGCGGCACCCACGCAGGTGTGGATGCGCGATCCGGAGATCCTGATGCGCGCGATAGCCGTAGGTCGGCAGATGGGTTACTCTCATTTTTTGGTGCAGGCGACAGGAGCGACACAGAAACAGGTCTTGCTCAATGCTGGATTCCGGGAGTTGGATCGACTGCATGTGCTCTTCCGAAGATGTGCGCTTCCGCTCCCTAAGGTACCGGATTCTGCCAGTATCGGCAGGCTTCATCGAGCCAGTCCACTCCACATTGAGGAGGTGATTCGGGTTGACAACGCTTGCTTTGAGCCGTTTTGGGCGATGAATCAGCTCGCACTCTCTGAGGCGGTAGCCGCAACACCAAGAAGTCGGTTTAGGGTGATGACAGTAGGCGACTCCGATGTTCTCGCGGGCTACGCTATCTTTGGCTTAGGTGGTGGAGAAGGTTACCTGCAGAGGATCGCGGTTGATCCTCAATGGCAGGGGCGCGGCTTTGCTACTCGACTTATCGTCGACGGACTACGGTGGGCCAAGAGGTGGAGAACACGGCGAGTTGGAGTCAATACACAACAACGTAACGAGAACGCCCTCAGACTCTACCTCAAGCTCGGTTTCGAGCAACAGGCGGAGGGTATCTCGATTTTTGAGCCTGCTTCTCCGTAGCAGCTTCGTATTCATCCTGATTTTGTTGGCCTTTCCGCTGCGAAGCGGATCGGACCTGACGGCTGCAAGAGCGAAGGTAACCCTAACCCAGGATGTGGGTATCCTGGTGAACCCGCAACCACTCTCACTGCACTTCACCTGGACTGGTCCCTCCTCGAATGTGGAGGCGTTTCTTGTCGTCTATCCGAGCACATCCTCACGTTTTCAGCTGCGCCAGACCCTCAAACTCGGTCCGAGTGGCTCGCCTTTGGCCTTGTCGAGGCCCCGTGCGCTCTCGTCGTTGGGCTCGTCCCGTGGTTATGACTTGACGTCGCGGATCTTTGCCGACCTCTCCTGTGGTACGAACTGTGCAGGGGTCTATCCGGTTGAACTTCGACTCGCTAACAGCCAAACAGGGGTCACCCTCGATCAGCTGATTTTGGGGATCCCGTTCCTTCCGTCAAGCACCGCGGTCACGGCACCGCTTGGGGTAGCGCCAGTCCTCCATTTCGAGCTATCGACTACCGCAAAGCGTGTTGATGCGGCCCTCTCGCGTCTGTCGAGTTCACCAGTGGCCGCATCGATCTCATTGGGTGGCGCAATCGGCACTTCCGTTGCGCTCCAGAAAAAATATGCCAGTCTGATTGGCCCGTCGAACCTCCATCAGCGCATCGTTTCGCCGTACGCTGCCGCGGCTACCAGCTGTCCTCGTTCGCCATTCTCCTCGTTTATTGGTCTAAGGGCACGACTTCGACTCTCTGGTCTAATTAACGGGACGGGATCCAAGACGGCGGTCCTCTATCAGCACCCTACCCGTCATACCCTCAGTGTGCTGGGCCAACAACGGATCGATTCGGTCGTCGTCCCCGATGGGGTATTGAGCCAACTCGCCTCGGTGCTCTCGGTGTCCGACCCAGCTTACATCCGCAGCGATGGGCTTACGATTTTGGGCGCGAGTGGACAGCTCGGTAACGAATTCGCCAACGCGGATACACCGCTGGGTTATCAACGGCTGGTAGCAGATCTCGCCCAGTTTTATTTTCAAGCACCGGCGCAGAGTGGAAGGGTGGCAGTGATGGAGGTTAACCTCACGACACCTGGACAGATCGAGGACATTACCACGGTGCTTGACCATCTTGGGGCCAACCCATTACTCAAAAGCATGACGATCCAAACCGCAGCCGCCCTGCCAAGCAGTCAGATCTCGCTCGCGAATCTTTCGCTAGCTCCCACTCCAAAGCATTGCAGCGCGCTAACCAAAGAACAGCGTCACCGATTGGCTCGGTTAAGCGCCCTTGCGTCAGCTGATAGTGGATCGCGAGATGGCTTAGTCGGGATCATCGGCTTGGCTCAACTCGCCACCTCAAGCGACTCGCATGCGGCCACACAGGCGCTGCCCTTGCTTGGGCAACAAGAGCAGGAGCTGCTCGATGATGTACAGTTGGTTGGTTCCAAGACCATCACTCTCACCTCTCATAGCGTGTCGGTACCGCTCACTCTCTCCTCGCGGTTACCCTTTCCTATCCGTGTTCAGCTCTCGATCCGGTCATCGGAGATCTCGTTCCCTAAGGGGTCGAAGCGTAATATGGACTTAACAAAGGGGACGGCTACCGTGGGACTGCCGGTCGTGGTGAAAGCGCTAGGAACCTTCGCGGTAACCGCGGTGGTATCGGCTCCCAACGGACAGGTGCTTATCACGGATGTCCTCACGGTCCACTCCACTGGATTCTCCACGGTCGGCATCGTGTTGACGGTCGGAGCTGCACTGGTCTTGGTCTCATGGTGGGTACGCACTGCTCGTCGCCACCATAAGAAGACGAGCACCGAGTGATCGCACAACTCAAGCGTCTTCTCTTTGGGACGCGGGAATCGGCTAGTCAAAATGCGGCCTTGCTGGCGGCCGGAACACTGACCTCTCGCCTGACCGGATTGGCGCGTCTTATCGTGCTCGCCGTCGTGCTCGGCGTACGTCCGCTCGCTGATGCCTATAACCTTGGCAACAATACCCCAAATATGCTCTATGACCTCCTCTTGGGAGGGGTCATCTCAGCAACCCTGTTACCGGTACTCTCGGCGCGTTTTAGCGTCGCGGGGCGTCGGTTGGGCACGAGGTCACAAGCTACGATCTTGACTCTTGGGATCGTCGGTCTGCTAGTGGCGACGATGATTTTCGAACTACTGGCACCGGCGATCATCGGTCTCTACACAATCGCGAACCATCACGCCTATGCACTAGCGCAACGGGAACTAGCCACCGAGTTGCTGCGTCTCTTTGCGCCACAGCTCTTTTTTTATGGCGCCATCTCGCTGTTCACCGCCGTCTTGAACCTTCGAGGCAACTTCGCCTCGGCGGCGTTCGCTCCGATCGCGAACAACATCGTCTCGGTCGCCTCACTCGTGACCTTCGCCACGCTCTATCCGGGTGCAAATCTTAGCGTGGTGTTAGCCCACTCGGATGCCGTGTTGATTCTGGGTCTCGGTTCGACCGCGGGTGTAGCGGCGCAGATGCTCGTTCTGTTACCGGTCATGTTGCGGCTCGGGATTGAGTTCCGTCCATCCTTTGCTCTTCGAGACCCCGCGGTTCGTGAGATGTTCTCCCTTTCATCGTGGACCATTGGCTTTGTGATCGCCAACCAGATCGCCGTCTTCGTGATCCAGGCTATCGCTGACCCTCGACCTGGGTTTATCAGTGCGTACAACTATGCCTATCTGTTTTTCCAATTGCCTTATGCGATCGTCTCGCTCTCGATTATGACGGCGCTCCAACCCCGGCTGGCTCGACTGTGGGCCACGAGTGATCGGCAAGGCTTTGCTACCAACCTTACCCGCGCGCTTCGGGCGAGTGTGGCGATCACACTACCGCTCGCGGCAGTCATGTTGGTTGGTGCTCCAGTGGGACTCGATCTGGTGCTTCGCTATGGAGCGGTAGGCATGGCCGGCGTCAAGCTGACCGCCATGGCGCTGCAGGGATTCGCGGTGGGCTTGCCAGGATTCGCTCTTTTCCTCTCGATTGTGCAGGGTCTTCAGGCGACCCGCAATGCCCGAGTCGTCTTCGTCCTCTACCTTGTAGAGAATGGGCTCAACATCGTGCTCGCCTTTGCGTTGGTCAACCGATATGGAATCGTCGGGTTGACGACATCCTTGTCCATTGCCTACACAGTGGCGGCGCTGCTGGGTCTCTTCGTGTTGATGAGAATGCACGCGCTTCGCGCACCGGGGCAACTCGTACGGGTGTGGTTGCAGCTTGGGGTGATTGGTGCCATCGCAGCCCTGGTGCTGTGGAGGACCTTGCCTTCGATCACTGCGTCAAGGAGTGTTGGTTTTTTCCTTCAGACCCTGGGAGCACTCCTGATTTGTGCAGGCGTCTTCGTGGTTCTCAATGCGCTCGCAACTAGACTTGGCCGCCAAGGAAGGGAGATCCATCGATGAGTGTCGCCGTAGTGGTCGATTCGGCGTCCGACCTGCCGAACGAATTGGCTGATGCCCTAGGGATCCGTCGTGTACCATTAACGATTAGCCTGGATGGGGTTGACTACAAAGACGGAACCGAGCTTTCGCGGGAACGGTTTTGGGAACTCGCTCAGCGAGCGAGCGATCTGCCGAAGACAGCAGCCCCATCGCCAGCAGAGTTTGACGCCGCCTTCAGTAGCGAACTTGACGCCGGTGCGAACCACGTCATCTGCCTCACCATGACCAAGGATCTGTCGGCGACGTATCAAGCGGCACTGGCTGCAGCGAGCGCCTACTCAGGCCGCGTCTCAGTTTTTGATACCCGGAGCTTGACGGTTGGCGAGGGGTTGGTGGCGGTGAGTGCAGCAACCGCCGCGCAGGCTGGGGCGGATACCGAGCAGTGCCAGCGGATCGTGCGCGCGGCGATCGAGCGAGTGGTCACCTTCGGTATGCTCGACACCCTTGAGAACCTTCGCCGGGGCGGAAGAATCGGTGCAGCGAGCGCCCTGTTGGGTACCGTCATGTCCTTCAAACCGCTGATCGAGGTGCGTGATGGTGCGATCGAGGCGGCGGGGCGGGTGCGCACTCGCAAGAGCGCCATTACTTCGCTGTTGGAGAAGTTCGCTGGTGGTGGACCCTATGAGCGGGTTGGTCTCGTCCACGCGATGGCGAACGACCTCGATGCCGTGCTAGCGCGTGTACGTGAGGTGACCGGTGTGGATGAGGTGGTGGTCTCGGTCATGGGCGCCACCATTGGGACCCACGCTGGCCCAGGTGCCCTTGGTATCTCGGTGCTCAAGCACGAACCCAAGTAGGATGGTAGGCAAGGAGGTAGGGTACGTGGCTGATTATCACGGCGAAACAGAGGGTCAGCGTGACCTAGCCGCTCGCGCGGCGGAGTGGGTTGACGAGATCGCTAAGTTTCTACAGAGCAAAGCGGTGTCGCCGTTGTTTTGGGTCGCACGCGCTATCATCTTTGGCCTACTGGGTTTGGCGCTGGCGGTGGTCGCCGGCGTGTTGACCGTCGACGCCTTGGTCAAGCTGCTCGATGCCTATCTCTTCGCAGGACGGGTATGGATCACGTACTTTGTGATCGGTGGGCTCGCCCTGTTGCTATCGCTGTATGCCTGGCGCAAGATGGGCAAGTATCGCCTTGTCACCGGCGCTTCGGCGTGATGGGGCGCGCGTGGGCTTACGCAGGACCCAGGGGGCGATAGCGACTGCTGCCGGTAATAGGGCAGCTCCTGTCGTGGTGCGAACCTTGAGCACACGAACTGCGTCGACGAAGTGAGCCGGACGAACACGGTGGTGAAGGAGAAAGGACTCTAATGACAGAGCATGTGAAGGTAGTAATTATTGGTTCGGGGCCAGCTGGCCTCACGGCGGCCATCTATGCGGCCCGAGCCGACTTCAGCCCAGTCATACTCGAAGGCGAGCCATCGTCAACCTCTGATCAGCCTGGTGGCCAGCTGATGCTAACAACGGAGATCGAAAATTTCCCAGGTTTTGTCGACGGCATCCTCGGCCCAGAGCTCATGGGTAACTTCCGAAGTCAAGCGGAACGCTTTGGTGCAAGAATGCATGGGGCCAAGGCTGCTCGAGTCGACCTATCTGGTCAACACGCCGCTATTTGGGCATCTGATGCGACCCCTGACGAGCCGACCTACACCGCTGACGCCGTGATCGTAGCGACCGGCGCCCGTTCATTGATGCTCGGACTCGATAACGAACTACGGCTGGTCGGTCACGGCGTCTCAACGTGTGCAACCTGTGACGGCTTTTTCTTTCGCGGCCACCGTATCGCGGTCGTTGGTGGTGGTGACTCTGCGTTGGAGGAGGCGTTATTCCTCACCAAGTTCGCCGAGTCAGTGACGATTATTCACCGTCGCGATGCGCTGCGGGCCTCGAAGATCATGCAGGACCGGGCCTTTGCCAACCCGAAGATCTCCTTCCTATGGAATCGTCAGGTGACGGCATTGCACGAAGAGGGTGGTTCGCTCGCCGGCGTGACCGTGCAGGACCCAGCGGGTGGACCCGAAGAGCGCCATGACTTCACCGGTCTCTTTGTGGCGATTGGCCATGCACCCAACACCGATGTCTTCAAAGGACAACTCGAGATGGATGACCTTGGCTACCTCGCGACGCAGCCGGGTTCTACCGCAACCAGCGTCAGGGGGGTATTTGCCGCAGGCGACGTACAGGATCATATCTATCGCCAGGCGATCACGGCGGCTGGTTCTGGTTGTCAAGCGGCGCTCGATGTTGAGCACTACCTTGCTGCGCAAGAGGCCTGAGGAATACTTCGGTGATGACGATGTTGATAGTTGCACGTGCAAGTACTGTCACGGCGAGTGAATGGAGAAGAAGATGAGTGTACAGATTATTGAACTCAATGATCAGAATTTTGATGACCGTATCAAGGCGTCGCAGACACCGGTACTAGTAGACTTCTGGGCAGAGTGGTGTGGACCGTGCAAGATGATTGCTCCGATTCTCGAGGAGATAGCCCAGGACAAGAATGGTCAGCTGGTGATCGGGAAGTTGAATGTGGACAACGCATTGCAGGTGGCACGGAAGTTCGAGATCATGAGTATCCCGACGCTGATGCTGTTTCGAGACGGCGAACCGGTGAAGCGTATCGTAGGAGCGATGTCCAAGAAGGCACTGTTGAAGGAGCTGGACCCAGCGCTAGCGGGGTGAGTGCTGAGGGAACCGCGGCACTGATCCCTCATTCTGAGGCGAGCTTGGCGGATGTCGAGATGCGTCTGGTTCGGCTTGGTTTTCTGTCTCCCGATGTAGGGTTGGTGGGCCTATCCGATGCGCTTGTCGCTTTCCAGTCCTCTCGTGGAATTCCTGAGACAGGGGATTGCGATCGTATCACCTGGAGGAGTTTGGTTGAGGCTGGATTTGCCTTTGGGGATCGAGTTCTGTATCTGCGAAATCCCAGTTTCCGTGGTGAGGATGTGGCCTGGTTGCAGGAGCGACTCGGTAACTTAGGGTTCGATCCGGGGAGAGTCGACGGTATCTTTGGTACGAGAACGCGAGATGCCCTGCAGGATTTTCAATCGAATGTAGCGCTTCCTGCCGATGGAATCTGTGGAGGAGCAACCGTCGACGAGTTGCGTCGTGTCTTTGGACGCAGCACTGAGCATATCCATGGAGTTCGTGAGCGACAGCGCCTTCGCATCCGGACAAAGCCGTTGTCAGAGGCCTCTGTGGCGATCCTTGCTGCCCTTCCGCTGGAACAGCAGGCAGATCTGCTTGCCCAGCGTCTGCGTGCAAGGGGAGCCAAGGCGGTGGCGCTCACCGACGCCGATCAATCACACCTCGCCACCATCGTGAACACGCGGGAACTCGATCTCGTGACCTATTTCGACTTCTCGACCTCGGGGTTGCAGGTCGCGTACTACTCCGGTTTTCGTTACACCTCGCCCGCGGGCATGTTGCTAGCCCAGATGGTCGCTGATGGTCTCTCACGTCTCGAACTGCCGGTGATGATCAGCCTTCGTGGGATGACCTTGCCGATCCTTCGTGAGACGAGGATGCCTGCGGTTTCGATCGCTATCGACCACCCCCACCGTTGGCTCATCTTGGGCCCTGAGGTGGTGGAGGCGGTCGCAGCTTCCATTGAGGAGTTTCTGGTGAACCCCGAGTCTGGCACTCCTGGAGTCGGCTAGCCGACGGTTAGCTAAGAGCGGGAGCGTGCATACTCATTGACCATCTCTTGCGCGACTCCATCACGGAACTGCTGAGGTGGTGACTTCATGAAATAGGCAGATGGCCCGAGAAGTGGCCCGCCCTCGCCGCGGTCAAGGGCGATCTTGGCACAACGAACGGCGTCGATGATGACGCCTGCGCTGTTGGGGGAGTCCCACACCTCAAGTTTGAGCTCGATGTTTAAGGGAACATCACCAAAGTTGCGACCCTCAAGCCGAATGTAGGCCCATTTACGATCCTCAAGCCACGGCACGTGATCTGAGGGGCCGATGTGGACATCGTCGGCTTCGATGCCGTTGTCGATCTGGCTGGTGACGGACTGCGTCTTCGAGATCTTTTTCGACTCCAGTCGCTCGCGCTCAAGCATGTTCTTAAAGTCCATGTTCCCACCGACGTTGAGCTGGTAGGTGCGGTCGATCACAAGCCCACGGTCCTCGAAGAGGCGAGCGAGCGTGCGGTGCACGATCGTGGCGCCAACCTGGCTCTTGATATCATCGCCAACGATAGGAACGCCAGCGGCGGTGAACTTGGCTGCCCACTCTGGATCAGAGGCGATGAAGACCGGGATGGCATTGACAAAGGCCACCTTGGCATCGATGCAGGCCTGAGCATAGAACTTCTGTGCCTGCTCGGAGCCGACCGGCAGGTACGCGACCAGCACGTCTGCTTGTACAGCTCGGAGCGTCTCCACGATGTCGACTGGTTCGACCGGAGACTCTTCGATAGATTCCCGGTAGTACTTGCCAAGGCCATCGAGTGTTGGTCCTCGCTGGACCGTCACCTGACTCTCAGGAACATCGGCAAACTTGATGGTGTTATTGCGACCGGCAAAGATCGCCTTGGAGAGTGGGACACCAACCTTGGTGGCGTCGACGTCGAAGGCAGCGACGAACTCCAGATCGCTGACGTGGTAGTCGCCGAGCTGGACATGCATAAGACCAGGGACTTCGTCCTCTGGGTTCGCTCCTCGATAGTAATGCACCCCTTGGATGAGTGAGCTAGCGCAGTTTCCCACGCCGGCGATTGCTACGCGTACTTTTGACATCGGTTTCCCCGTTTCCTTTCTTCTGCTTACCGCGAGAGCGTAGGTTGCTCTCGAAGATCCTTGAGTTCACGCTCGATCCACTGGAGTTCAGCGTCGAGACGATACTCGAGACCATGCTTGACCTGGCCGAGACCGTTAGAACGTGCCGACAGTTCACCAAGGGCACGCATGCGTTCATTGATGAGGCCAACCCGTCGCTCGAAGAGGCGGATGCGTTCAGCCTCGGTGAGATGGTCCGAAAACGCTAATGCGAACCAGAAGGTGCGATCGTCGTCAAGGGCGATGCCACGCAAGAGCTCGAGTAGCGCGGTCTGGCCGGCGGTGGTGATGGTGTAGACCTTCCGATTGCGACGCCCATTGGCGGGTTGTTCGCCACGCTGGAGCAATGCGAGTTCTGCTGCGAGAGCCCCAGAGAGTTGACGCGAATCGAATGCAGGAGTGTTGGTTGTCTCCGAGCGAATGAGCCCGCGACGCTCCAACTTGGCCAGTGCCGGATACAGCGATCCCCAGGACATAGTCATCAGGGCGCCAAAAGCGGTGTCGATGCGCCGTTTGAGTTCGTAACCGTGCATACCTTCGTCCGCGAGAAGGCCGAGTAGGAGCAGCTCTGTGGCTGAGCCACTGGAATGAGTACTCGTGCGCATAAGAGGTAGTATAGCCGGTCGTAGTACCAATGCAATATAGCGAAGTGTTATATCACCGCGCGAACAATCTCGTCAGCTGGTCTCCTTGATTGGAGCGATCGCCAGCGCACAACGTCAAACCGTCTTGGAAGGTGGAACTCTGGGCCCACCGAGCTCGGTTGTCCAATAGCGTGGGACACCGCTGACCATGGTGTGGTCGCGGTTGGAGCAGGTTCTTCGTCGCAGTGGGGGTGCGCCGCTGCAAGGTTCTTGGTGACAAGGTGCGACGGTGTATCATCATGGGGCCCACCGATACCCTCTGGCGAACACGATCTCGACGGTGAACGATCTTTGGCACGAATGTCGTCGTGTGTCGGGAGCACCCGTCAACGTGAGGCTGTGCTTGGCGGGTGTCCTGTTGGCTGGTGTGCCAAGTGGTAGCCTTGGTGCATGCCCGAACTCTTCAATCAGATGCCGACGGCCATCGAACTTGCAGGGTTGATCCGGTCGCGCCAGATCAGCCCAGTGGAGGTGTTGACCTATACCGCCGAACGGATTCACGCGCTCAACCCACAGGTGAATGCTATTGTCTGGTCCGATGACGAGGAGGCGAAACGGCGCGCATCGGCGATGACGGATGTGCTCGTTCATACGAGTGATGAGGAACTCCCGCCCTTTTTTGGGGTGCCACTCCCGATCAAGGATCTCACCGAGGTGGCGGGTTGGCCGGCGACCTACGGGTCCCTAGCGGTCTCAGACGAGCCCAAACTCGAGAGCGAGTTGGTGGTGCGCGCCTTCGAACGGGCGGGGTTTCTGCTCTTTGGACGCACCAACGCTCCTGAGTTTGGCCCGATCCCAGTGACGGAGAATCTCCGTTATGGGGTCACTCGAAACCCATGGGATCTTGATCGCACGCCCGGGGGATCGAGCGGAGGGGCGGCTGCGGCAGTAGCGGCCGGGATGTTCTCCATCGCCCACGGCAATGACGGTGGAGGTTCGATCCGGATTCCCGCCTCCTGTTGTGGACTTGTAGGTCTGAAGGTGGCTCGCGGAAGGGTCCCGTCCCGTAACTTCTCGTGGGAGGGTGGCTCGGTCGAGGGTGTCCTCGGTCGCGACGTCGCGGACGTGGCGACGGTGCTCGATCAGATTGCCGGACCCGATCCGCTGCAGTGGTACAACGCTCCTGCGCCTGAACAACCCTTTGCGAACGCCCTTGCTGGGGAGCCAGCACGACTACGAATCGGCATGGTGACGACCGCTCCCTTTGGCCTGCCAGTCGATCCCGCATGTCTAGGGGCTGTCGAGGCTACGGCTCAGACACTTGAATCCCTCGGCCACGTAATCGAGTCGTTCGAACTGCCCAATATCGATGACTTCCTGGGTCCATTTCTGAACATCGTGAACACAGGCCTCGCGGGCTATCGCGATGTGGATTGGACAAAGACGGATCTGCACATCCAGCGGAACCGCGAGGCCGCCCTAGGGGTCTCGAGCCTTGACTACGTGCAATCCGTCGCCGATCTCCAGCGCTGGACGCGCGGATTCCTCAGTCGATGGGGGAGTGACTTCGATATCCTGCTCAGCCCGACGATGGCGATTCTTCCTCCTCGCGCTGGTGCGGTACTCGAGGAGCTGCACGCATCTGGTGAGACGTCGAGCTCTTCGCTCACCGTTCTGCAGATGGCGGTATTCACCTCTGCGTTCAACATGACGGGACAGCCCGCAATCTCATTGCCGGTTCACGTGACTGCGACTGGCATACCTGTGGGTATCCAGTTGGTGGCGGGTCCTTGGGATGAGTACACGTTGCTCGGTTTAGCGGCGCAACTCGAGCGGGCATTTGGCTGGCGTGAACGTCGACTCCCGTTCCCTGCATCGCAGGAGTAACGACTCACGTAGATCTGGTGTCCAGATGTCGTTTTGCAAATCTGAGGCTGGTCATAAGCCAGAGCTTTGATCGGTCAGGGGCACCCTGATCGACTCTTGAGGTGGACTGCGTCGGGGATCTGAACGTCTCAACGAGAGAGGTGACGAGAACCAGATGTTTCAGGTTCAAAGAGAGATGATCGTGGTTCACGCTCACCCCGCATTGCCAAGGTCCCCTCCCGCCTTGCGGCGACGAGGGAACGCACGGTATTGGGAGAGCAGTGACACTCTCTGGCTGCTTGATTGTAGGACTGGTAGAGGTCATAGGCCTCGAGTATGTTCATGGCTTGGTTACTATCCGTCATGGTTGAGGGCTCCCTATGGGTTTGGCGACTACAACTATCACCAGTATGCCCATAGGGAGCCTGCCTTGTTGTTGTAGATGTGCACCCGCCTGTACCTAGGCCTCTAGGTCCCCTCCAATGCCATGCAGTTTTGGTGTCCGCCAGCGTGCAATTATTTGGCCGTCACTGTGCAGTTTTGGATGTCCGCCAATGCCTTATGGGAGGTGTAACGGGTCCCAACGAAGCAGTGGATGAAGGGCAAATCTGCGCGAGTCGTTTTCTAGAAGCTTCACGCAATGTAAGCAGGGTAACGTCGTGGGAATCATCAGGGATGATATGCCGCGCTACTCGCAACACGTACGCAGATCTTTGGTAGCGTGAATGAGATGGAGTTTGATGATGAATTGCTGAACGCCGTCCATGAGGAACTTGGTCGCGATGCGCTGCCCATCGGGATCCTCGCCACTCGCCTGCGTGAACGAGAGGATCTCACCTCGCTGGTAGGGGTCCCTAGTGAAGAGCTTGCAGAGATACTCCGAGAGGAACTTCCCTCAACGGGCGAGTTCTGGCTGACCCGGAACGAGATGGTGATCGCAATCGACAACATGCTCGATGGTGTCAAGCTCGCTCATTGGGTGACGTCATTCGAGCTTGAGCATGAGGTGCTCGAAGCCTTCCCTGATTTAGCTCTCATTGACTGCGATTTAGTCGAGGCCATCCCATTAGCTGATGGCGGTGAGCTTGCCTTCGAGGTTGGCTCTGATCTTGGCTTCGCGGAACAAGAGGATGCAGAATCAAAGTTCTTCTACAAAGGAAGTCGGGATTGGTTGCGAAGTATCGAGGAACCCTCGTTGGCGGTGCTAGCGCGCCGTGATGGCGTGATCGCTGTGGAGTTAGGTGAACACATCGGCGACGGTGTCCGCGAGGAGGAGGCGATCCGGGAGGCATTCGATGAGCTCAGTGAAGCTGGAGAGCCACTCGACGCCATCGAGCTGCTCCTTGAGGTGCTGGCTCGTGACGCAACTCTTTTTCGCAGTCCGGTGCCACCCTTCACCGATCTGTGCGAACGTGTCGGCTTGAAGGCGGTCGGTTCAGTTGTCTATGTTGCTGGCGATGAGCTCAGCGCGGGCGGGATGGTCAGGGATGCCATCGCAAAGCAGTTTGGTTTTGACCGTTGTTGTGAGACAGCCTTTACTGAGGTGCTCGTCTACTTGCTGGGAGCGTTGAGTGATGACGACCCTGTTGATGACGATGATGAAGAGCAGCTGGGCCGGGTTATCTTGGGGCATCTTGCTCATGGTAGTGTGACACCAGCACTGGGCGAAACCATTCTCGAGGACAGTGGTGAACCCAGTACCGTTCTAGACGCATTTCTTGCAAGGCTGAGCGCTGCTGGGCTTGAGTCGGCGCAAACCCACTACTTGCAGGCGTTGAATCTAGAGCGTGATGGTGCAGTGGTAGAGGCCAAACAAGAGCTTGAGTTGGCAATCAGGTTGGACCCTTGGTATCGTCCAGCCTTGGAGGAGTTGGCCTGGTATGTGAGCGATAGTGGCGACCTACGACGTGCTGATGGACTCTACGCAAGGGCCGGGGTCGATGAGGACGAGCCCGAGCGTGCCTACCTGCAGGATCTTTTGTCCCAGCCAGCACCAGGGGTCGGACGCAATGACCCATGTCCTTGCGGATCAGGTCGTAAATACAAACTCTGTTGTCTGGGCGACAGGACTCGACCGATCGAGAGGCGAATTGGCCTGCTCTACCAAAAGATCGTCACCTTTGCGCTCCGGTCCCAAAATCAAGATCTCGTGCGGCCCATCATGGAGACCATGGAAGATAGCGAGGTGGAGGCGCTCCAAGGTGCAACGCTCCCATTCCTTATCGATCTCATAGCAATGAGCCGTGAGATGTTGGAACGTTTTCTCAACGTCCGGGGCACGCTTTTGCCAGCTGACGAGCTCCAATTGGTCCGCGAGTGGGTCGATCTTGGTCCATCACTGTGGCAAGTCGTTGCGATCGATCCTGGCACCTCCATCACGATGTTCGATACCATCGGTGGTCTCTCGCGAGTGGTGCAAGAGCGGTCGATGGCGAGTGAGATCAGTGTGGGTGACTACCTCTATGTCCGCGTGGTTCCGGCGGGGACAGGGTTTCAGGTCATCGGCATTCCGCTACGGTTGTCAGCGGTACAGAGAGAGACTCTGTTGGTTACCCTTAGCGCAGGGGGTGGTCCGACTGAACTCGCTGCTTGGATCAGGTCGATGTCGACTCCTGTCGAGATGAGGACTTTTGATGATGAGGAAGTCGTGTTCTGCGAGAGCGTGCTTGTCTCGCAGACCACCAGTTGGGAAGAGATGACGCCAGTCCTCGACAAGCTGTTCGAGCGTGACCAGGGAGAGCGTTGGAAGGTCATCGATCGAAGCGCGTCACACGGGATGGTGCGTGGTTGGCTAGAGCGTGTTGATGACCAGTTGGTGGTCACGACGAATGCCGTGGAACGTGAGGAGAGTATCTTAGGAATGCTAATGGGAGCCATCGACGACCTTGAGATCGTTGAGGCAACACGAAGGGATTTTGAGGAGGTACAAGAGGACCGAGAGGACGTGTCTTTGTCACCGACTTCGAGAAGCCGACAGTTGACAGAGGAGCAGATCGCCTCGAAGGAGGTGCAGGCAGCGCTAGAAAAATTTATTCGGGAACGAGAGATGGCCTGGCTTGACGAATCGATTCCGGCATTGCATGGGCTCACTCCACGGCAAGCGGCACAGGATCTAACTCGTCGAGAGGAACTTGTTGCCCTCCTGAACGAATTCGATCATTACCCCACCCCTGGGGCTGGTGCGGTCACCTTTGATGTGGACCGACTGCGTGCACTCCTTGGGATTGGACGCGATGGCTAAGTCGATTTCTCGTTATCAGGCGCAGAAGGCGGTGAAAGGGAGGATCGGCGTTGCGGCGCATCAGCCGCGGTGAGGCTCACACGGTTGCAGGGGTCTAAAGCGTCGATGATGACGACCGAAGTTGCGTTGCTGCGCACACGGGCTGACCAGTACCTCGATGAGGCTCCGCGCGCAGATAGCGAGGCGATCTCCGTCGGTGCGCTGACGCTGTTCGTAAGCCGCACGCCATGGGCCTATTATGCCCGTCCTGATCGGAGTGGTAGAGCGGTTCGCCCACGAGATCTCGTGCGGTTGCGGCGTGCCTGCAAGAACTGGCGACAACCACTCCAGCTCGAGTGGATCTGCGACCTACACCCATCGCTGGAGGCGGTGGTCCGCAAATTTGGACTGATAATCTCGGAACATCCACTCCTTGTGATGACACAGGAGATGCTCGAGGTGCAAAGGAGGTCAGTGCGCACCGTCGTTCTCGATCCAGAGGACTTGGGGCTGCTCAAGGCTCGCGCTGTCGCCCATGTCGCCTTCGATCAGACGGTGGGCACACAGGCTGGGGTCGTACAGCGGGAGGCTCGGTTTGCCCAACTCGATGCCGACGAGATCCGACATGTTTTCGCGCGGGCACGCTCGGGGCGAACCGTCACGGGGATAGCTGTCCAGGAGGGGAGCGGAGCGGTCGCCGTTGGCTCCTACAACCGGGTGGGTGATACCGCTGAGATCGTTGGCGTTGGAACCCTGCCCGCCTACCGCCGACGTGGCTTTGGATCAGCAGTCGTGCAGCTCTTATGTGAGAACGCCTTCGCAAATGGTATTCAACTTGTTCTCCTTACCGCTGAGGATGAGCAGGTCGCTCAGATCTATCAGCGCCTTGGCTTCCGTCGCATTGGAACCTACATGGGTGCCGAGGAACAAGGGCCAAAGGTGGATCGCGGTGGCCGATCCTGAAGAAGTATGACTGGATCCAGTGACACGGGTTTGAGACGACAGACTCATGAGGATCTTGGCGATCTCTCGTGAGTCTGCCTCTCTGGTGTGGTTGCGCTCAGCGCCCTAGACCATCGTCTCGATCTGCTTGAGGATCTTGTTTTCCACTTCTGCCGTCCAAGCCATCTCAGCGATGTCAACGGGGAGAAAGAGGTCGGAGACCAGAAGGGTCTCGATGGCGGTGACCGCGAGTTCCTTCTTCCAGTTCCCCACCCCAATGGTAAGCGTTACATCATCAGATGGACCTGAAAGCGAGATTATGAGTGCACGTTGAGCCGAGATGACTTCACTGAGGAAGCCGCCCTTCTTGGCTTGCACGACATAACCCTTGTCTGCATCACCTGCGCTCTCAACGGTAAACCCATCACTCTTGAGATACTCTTCGATCTTGTTTGCGAAAGTATCGAGATCAACCTGCTTGCCCTTGAATGATACGGACTTCTTTCCAGCCATAAGGTGTACTCCTTTATTGGGATAGTCATTATTGGGATAGTTATTTTATCGGGGATATCGATGTTGGGGATAGTCAACAGTAGCCTGCCACGGATATGGGCGTGATGCAAACCGATTCTTTCAGGTTCTGCGCGATCACCAGATCCGTGGCTCCAGGGCGCGAGGAACTGAGGTATCACGCACCCTCTGTTTCAAGGTCCATCTCAGGCGAGCAGTTGACAACGAGCGAGGTGATCGCGTGATCGACACGGTCGTGATCGGCCGTGAGAAATTGTGATTCCAGTCTTCAGGTCAACAACCAACCGCCCCATCAAGGAGTTCTCGAAGGAGATCTGCGTGTCCATTATGGCGGGCGTACTCCTCGACGAGATGGGTGAGGATCCAGCGGAGGCTGACTGGCTCATTGCCACCAATACTGAGCTGATCAAGCGTGAAGGCTGCCATCAATTGATCGCTCCGGCGTTGTTCCTCTTCCCATGCGTCGCGGTCGTGAGCGAACGAACTCGTCTCAAGATCGTTGAAGTCTGCGTCAGGGGAGGAGTCGCTGCAGTAGTAACGCGTCGCGGTGGTGATGCCATGGAGCACGGTGCTCGTCCAGTAAAACTCTACTTCGGTCAGATGCCGAACCAATCCGTGCAGTGACAGGGAAGAGGTGGGGATGGGCCGGTCATTCAGCCGTTCCTCATCGAGTCCTTCACATTTGAGGAGCAACGTCACGCGGTGATAGTTGAGCCATCCTTCGAGCATCTCGCGCTCGTTCGCGCTTGGTGCTGGCTCGCTGCGGCGCGGATCAATCAAGTCGTTGCTCAATGGTTCTCCCTCGGATCTCGGGCCAGCCGTGTCTCGTGTCGTGAGTAGTTTCACTTTTTGGGGTTATCGCGTGGTCCGGCGTCGGGCAGATCGAGCGCGTGCCCCTGTGGTGATCGCACGTCAAGCCTACGTTATCATAGATCGTCCACCGACTAGAGCGATTGAGCTGCTTGAGGCCCCCGTTGGCGAGACGACCAAGCAGGTGCGTCGTTCCAACAGCCGTCAAGGGCTCGGGCTGGTTGGCGGTGGCCCCACGAGCTCCGCCAAGCACAAAGAGCGGCAATGATGAAGAGGATCCCATGATGGCAGGAGGGCGACCCAACATCGATAGTCTCGGCTTTCACCTCCTCAACTCATGGAGGCGGCTCGATGTTCTAACTCGGGACCAGGTGGGTTGATCCGGGTGCCCGCAGGCCAAGGCCCAGCTGGTGGCGGGTTCTTGAAACGCGGAATAGATTGCGGTTCCAGTTTGTGTCCGAATATTGTGCCCCATTAGCTCCGATAAAAAGAGAAGTTGTCGCCGTTTTATTGAGATCACACTCACTCCTGCTGAGCTCAGAGCGAGCAGTGATAGCGAACGTAGATCTTCGACTTGTTCAAAGTGATTTCTTTGGGCTTCACACCCACTGTTGCAATATCGAGGAATTCGGGAAAAGTCACTCAGCGAGGAGTATTATTATCTCTGTGAGATTAAAAAATATTCTGTTGGGTTCCAATCAAAAAGTATGGTTGGCGGCGCTTTCTGTCAGTGGAAGTGTCGTTCTGGTCGGAGGTGTTGTTGCCTTTACCCCGCTGGTTGCCGTAGCCGCCTCTGTGCCCAGCATTGACCTGGGGACGGCGGGTGCCTACTCGGTGCTGGCCGGCTCTACCATCACGAATACGGGCAATTCGACCCTGCAAGGGGATCTCGGGCTCTCGCCTGGAACTGCGGTAACGGGGTTTCCGCCTGGGCTGGTCAGTGGTGCCACCAATGTCGGTAATGCCAATGCCGAACAGGCACAGGTCGATACAACGACGGCGTATACGCAGGCTGTCGATGCTTCCCCTTCCACGACCCAACCGGCTGATCTGATCGGCCTGACGCTTTCACCTGGAGTCTATTCTGTGCCAGCTGGTATTTCGAACCTGACGGGTACCTTAACCCTTAATGGGCAGGGCAACCCAGATGCAGTGTTCATCTTCCAGATGCCATCAACGTTGATTACGAGCAGTGCAAGCGATATCGTGCTAGAAAACGATGCAAACGCATGCAATATTTTTTGGCAAGTGACGAGTTCGGCAACACTCGGTACGGGTTCATCATTTCAGGGTACGATCATAGCCCTCACCTCAATCACAGCGGACACAGGCGCAACAATTACTGGGCGTCTGTTGGCTCGAAATGGTGCCGTCACCTTGGATTCGAATACGATCGCTAATCCCGTTTGTTCTGCAACGACGACCACCACACCGCCGACCAAGACCACCACACCGCCGACAGCAACTCCAACTGGGGCGACGGTTGTGCCAGCGTCGCACACTGGTGAGCCATGGTCGGGGTGGCCATGGTGGCTTGGAGTGGGAATCATGGGGTCTGCGGGTCTCCTCCTTCTGCGGCCGAGGCTTGCCAGAGCTCACCAGATTCGGTAACGATCTCCGTCATTGCTGTGCATTTTCATGAAGGTGACGGGTGTCCATTTACCTCGGAGGATCTTGATCGCCCTGATCGTTTTGGTTGGCTGAGGCCAGTACGCACCAGGCTGGCCCACGACTTGATAGCGGGTGTCGGTGCTGACTCAACGTCTAGGTGGTGGTGCGCGTGAGATATCGACGGCGACTGGTCCGCGTTGTGGGCGTGCTGCTACTCCTCGGGGCGATTGTTGGCGTGGCCTACCCATTGTGGTGGCAGCATCGCCAAACCATTGAAGGTAGCCGAGAGATTCATCGGCTTGTGGGTATGGCGGCAGCTAGTTGCACTGGTGTGTCGTCAACTGGCCCTGGTGTACTGCGTATTCCCGCGGTGGCGGTGGTCGCTCCCGTTGTGGAGGGCACCTCGGAGGCCGTGTTAGCCATCAGCGTTGGCCATGAGTCATCGAGCCCCTGGCCGGGTGAGCGCGGCACATCGGTCCTTGAGGCACATGACGTGGGTTACTTTGCGAGTAACCAGTTACTTCGCCCAGGTGATATCGTCACCTACACCCGCGCCTGTCGAACCTATCGCTATCGAGTGGTCGGACACTATATCCTTCATCCAGGCGATACCATCCCTTCGCCAGGAGCAAGTGGGCTTGTGCTGGATTCATGCTGGCCAACTGATGCGCTGTGGTTCACCCCGAGTCGTCTTATCGTGACTGCGGTGCTCACCGGGGTGCGTAGCGACAAGCGTGTGGCTACGAGCGTGGTCCCAACGGTGTTCGTGCCACTCCTGCCCCGAGGCATCCCAACGCCCCCCAACCTCTTTGATGAGGGCTGGTTGGCCGGAACCTTGACCTTTACTGGCACACCCGCACTCGCATGGAAGGATGGACCGGCGCCTCTGGCCTGGGAGCGCGTTGGCCTTCGAGCGTTTTCGGCATTGCGAATGGGTGAACAGACCAGGGCATCATGGCTCTCCTTGCTCGCGCCTGGAATGACGCCCCCTCTCGTCCTCGGTGGAGACTATTCCAGCGGGACGCCGGTGGACGTCGCCGAGGAGGTGCAAGGCACTTCGGTACATTCGGTGACCATCACCACGCAAATCCAAGGGGTGCAGGTCTCGGTTACCGCGACCCCGGTTGCTGGGAAGCTTCGTGTTACGGCCATAGAGCCCTAGGTTGCGATGTACGGGACCGTCGATCAGGAGAAGCACCGATCCCAGGGACAAGAAAGCAAAATTGGTCGTGCTGCGTGGCGGCAAGGGACGCCGCCCAAAGGTTGTCCAGCTGGGCTAAAAGGAGTGTCCGATTGGGCTACGCAGAGGTGCTAGATTTTGGCCGCCGCCCGTAGGAGCGGTTTGATCGTCGCTACTGGGGCCGTGTTCTGATAGGTGATGACGCCATGGGAGTCGACTAGCAGGTAGTAGTCGGGGATCCCCGCCGCATCGTAGCGATGGCTCAGCCCCGCACTCGCCATCCCCCACTTCCATTCGGTATCATGAAATGCTTTCCCTGCGGCACTCTTGGCGAAGGCCTCGAGCTTACCCAAGGCGTGATTGCTAGGTCCAAAATCGCCAGAGAGTCCCATTGGCAAGACGGTGATACCATCGTTGGCAAGGACATGGAGCTGGTTTGCGACGGCGGGAATGCTGACCGCACAGCTCGCGCATCCGCCGGCGATGAACCAAACCATGAGAGCGTGTCCCCGATAACTCGACAGCGTCTGTTTTTGGCCGTTGAGTGTCTCGAAGGAACCCTTGATGGTTGGACCTTTCGCCGGAGGTTGGTACCCGTCGCTAACGGTCACCGTCCTGTTGTTGGCGGTAGACGTGGTGTTCAACGCTTGGGCTTGCGAACCCTTTGCAAAGTGCAGCACGCCATAGCCGATCAGACCGATGATGAGTAGCACGGCTACGCTCTCAATGAGTCGGCGGCGGGGGTGATTGTTGTGATGACGCGGTGGTTGCCTGGTCATGGGTACCTCAGATCTGCTTGATAGCCTTGAGTAACTCGGGCATCGTCGCTGAAGGAGAGCTGTTGATGTACGTTATCTTGCCAGCGCTGTTGATCAAGTAATAGATGTCGAGATAGCCAACAGGATCGTAACTCTTGGTGAGCCCCAATGATGAGATTCCAAAAGTCCAATCCGGGTTGTTGTATTGGTTGCCGGCTAAGTCCTTTGCAAAGCTTGTCATGCTCGGACCTGTAGACCCCAAATCGTGATAAAGTTCGATCTCTTTGACATGGACGCCGGCATGAGCGATGGTGGCAAGGTTCTGTGCCATCACCTTGGTACCCGCCTGACAGGATGAGCACCAGGTTGAGACGAACCAGACAAGAGTGGGGGTGCCCTTGAAGGATGCGATCGTCTCGCGTTGGCCGGTCAGGGTGGCAAAGGTGCCGTTTGGGGTGGCAGAGCCGACCGGAGGGAGTGGATCGGCGGCGGGGGTTGTCGTAGATCCACTCGAAGAGGTGGGGGCAGCGGAGGAGCCGCGGTGAAGATTGGTCAGCCCAACCGCTGCGAGAACGATGGCGATCACCGCAGCGGCGAGTCCAATGAAGAGGCGACGCTGCCGGTTGTGCTGTCGCTCTTGATAACGTTGGGCTCTTCGGGAATTGGGATTTGGTGTCTGGGTCACGACTATACCTCGGTTCTGTCAGTTTGTGCGGTGGTCAACACGGAATTTTGGGGGAGGCGACAACGAGCGCGGCAGAGGCGAGAACTCGACCACCAGATCGACCCAAGCAAGATGACCAGGCTGGCCGAGAGAAAGAGTGTCTGCTGGGTTGCGAAGAAGTGCTGGATGCTCCCCGTTGCGGTGTAGAGACCAAGGGAGGAGAAGCCCACGAAGGCGAGCAAGGTCGGTACGATTGGCGTACAGCAGAGGAAACTCGGTACAAGACTGGCCACAAAGGCGAGTCCAGTGAGCGAGGTCGATCCTGCGGAGACCACCTCACGCATGGCCATGACTTGTATTACCAGAACAAGCCCCATCGCGGTGCCGAGGACGATACTCCAGAGCACGATATAGGGATCAACATAGGACCAGTTGGAGAAGGCGATCTGCTGAGTGAAGTCAAAGGGTAACAGCAATGAGTAGATGAGTGCGAACAGCGTCGCGAGTCCGATCCAGCCAAGGCGTCGATAGGGTGACCGAGCGACGAGGAGGAAGGTCTCGCGGAGATGGTCGAGTTCTTCGCTCAAACGGGTCATTTGATCGCGGCTCCATCGGTAGGCGAATCACAGCAGCCAAACGATCCAAAGCCCTGCTGATGATGGGATCGGAGCAGGTGGGCCCGGCGTAGGCGCCACGCGACGAACACGCCGAGCGCCACGAGTCCGAGGCCAATGCCTCCAATCCAGGCTGCCCCAAGGACACCAAGCGTGCCCACCAGCAAAGGGCCTCCACAGCACAGCAAAGGAGCCAGTGCGATCAGCCCGACGAATCCCCAACCAGATTTCTCTGATTGTGCGGTTGGTACAGTACGAGACACGGTACCTCCTTGTTTCGAATGACTAGGACACCTTCATACTACTACAAAAACGTAGTAACACTGCCCAATCGATGAAATCCTCAGGATCGTTTCACAAAGCCGAGGATAGGTGGACGATGGCGGAGTAGGTGGTTGCTCACCACGAAGATGAGCAACGAGATCGTTAGCCCACAGAGACTCAGGCCCGGGGAGATGAGGCTGTGGGTTGTCATTAGACAGGAGCTGACGACGACAAGGATGGCCGGTGCTATCAGCGCAAGGATGACTCCAGCGAGTTGTTGCGGTGATGAGGGCATCGGTCCTTGCAGTCGTCGGATGCGATAGCGAAGGTCGTCGGATCCATTGAACGACGCCACGGCTGGTCCGTTGGCACGTCGGGTGGCTACTTTGGCGACGGCTGACAGGATGATCTGGGGGCTGACGACTTTACGGGCCTCATTATCGGCAGCCACCTCAAGCTCTCGCGTGAGACCACGCCAAGCAGCACGAACAGGAGGCAAAAACGCATAGCCACCGACGACGCTGGTGGCGAGAAGGAGTAGTCGCGTATGGCCGAGCCGGAGGTGAGCCGCTTCATGCTCAAGGACCGCATACCGTTCGTCGACGGTGAGCAGGTCGAGTGTGCCGGTGGTGACGACGGCAACGGCTTGAAAAAACCCGATTGAGGCCGCCGCTACTTCATCGGAGGCGACGATCGTGACGGTACCGCCCAGGGCTGATCGGTAGGAGTCGGTCGTCGTTGGTGTGCAGAGGTCGCGTTGGGTATGACACATAGCGCGCGCGCCTCGAAAGAAGTGAATCCCAAGCGGCACAAGGAGCAGTAGGCCAAAAAGATAACCACTCAGATTCCAGGGTGCTGATCCAAGCCCGAGATCGCAGCCAAAGGTACTCAGTTGGTGGCCAAAGAGTAGATCGACGAGGGATCCTGTGGTGCACATAATCCACGCGGTAGGCACGATGACCCAGCCGATCAGTGCCAATAGATAGCCACCGCTGATCGCCTGTGGGGCGTTAACCAGGCGACTGAGACGCTCCAGGCCGTATGGCAAAAAGGCGAGAATCAGTATCGCCATTGACCCGAGGAGTAGGAGGGTCATGACTCGCGTTGCCTCTCAATGATGGCTGCGAGCTCCTCCAGGAGGGCCTCATCGTGGATCTCGTCGACGAAATAGGTCAGTACCCGGCGCGGATCTTCGGACGCTGCGAGCAGACGGTCGATCTTCTTGGCGGCGAGGCGGTCGAGGCCACCATTGATGGAGAACCGATTAGCCCCAGCGCTATCGGTACGCTCCACGAGTCCTTTGTCGACCAGCCTGCCCAGCACGGTCATGATGGTTGTGTAGGCGCGTTTAGGCTCGTCGAGTGCCTCGTAGACCTCGCGGCCAGTCAGCGCATGGTCGCTGGCGACGAGGATCTCGACCACGCGCCCCTCGAGGTGTCCAACTTTGGTGCCGGCAATGGAGATTCGTTTCATGATGCGTTCGCCACCATCCCTTCCTCGTCTCCGTCCACGGGGACCGTGTCACTATCGTTTTGTAGTATAGCCACCTTCGATCTGGGCGACCGATCTTCGATGAGGTACTAGGGACCGCCGAAAATGAGTTCGGTATCGATGGCATGCAAGCAGCGGAGCCCGCGCAACCACATGGCGGTGGTGCTACTGGTGGGTGCGAGCGGGTCGAGGTCGATGGCCGATGGTGCGTGGCGATACCGTATGAATTGACGATGTGATCTCGGAATCTGGGTTCGTGGTGGCGCCGTTGAGGTGGTTAGGGATGAGGTGACAGACGTTGCCAGGTAGACAATCTTGGGCATCGAGGTTCTGCGCACGATCGATGAGTTGATCGAGAGTAGCACGGGCCTGCGTTAACTCATCGATTTTGTTTTGATACTCCGCTGCTCGTTGCTGCAGGAGGGTGAGGACATGTTGGCAGGGCACGATCCCTGCTTCGCGATAGGCCATGATCTCCTTGATCTCCTTGAGTGCGAGCCCTACCGATTGGCTTGCCTTCACAAAACGCACCTGATCGATGGCGTCACTGGAGTAGTCGCGGTACCCCTCTGGGGTACGAAGGGGTGCGCCGAGGACGCCGATTGCTTCGTAGTACCGAAGGGTCTTGACTGAGACCTGGGTTGCTGTGGAGATTTCACCGATTCGCACTTTTCTCATGCTAGTTGAACCGTCCAGTCAACTGGAGGGTTTTTAGCATATGAAGAACACAAAGCGTCAGAAGCTAGACCTCTGCGCTCGTTGACGAGAAGGAGACGAAGAGATGAGTAAGAATCCAACCAAGCAGTACGATCTCGCCATCATCGGATCAGGAAGTGCCGCCTTTTCGACGGCTATTCATGCCGTAGGCCTTGGTGCTCAGGTGGTCCTGATCGAGCAAGGAACGATTGGAGGAACCTGTGTGAACGTCGGCTGTGTGCCCTCCAAGGCGCTGCTGGCTGGGGCCGAAGCGCGACACGAGGCACTCACGCAGCCATTCCCGGGCATCAGCACCAAAGCAGGACCGGTGGATATGGGCGCGCTCATCGGGGGTAAGAGCGACCTCGTTGCGGGGTTGCGCCGTGACAAGTATGAAGACCTTGCGCAAGCCTACGGTTTTCCGGTGATCCAGGGAGTCGCCACCTTTGGCGTCGATGGCGCCTTGCGTGTTCACCATCAGGGTGGAGTCGATGGTGGCGAGGAGATCCGAGCGGATCAGTATGTCATCGCGACAGGGGCGATGCCGTCGATTCCCGCGATTCCCGGTCTCGCCTCGGTCAAGTACCTCACCTCGACCACCGCGATGGAGCTCGAGGAGCTTCCAGGCAGGTTGATCGTCATCGGGGCGAATGCGGTCGGACTCGAACAGGCTCAACTCTTTAGCCACCTTGGTGCAACGGTCACCATCGTCGAAGTGCGCGATCGCATCGCCCCCTTTGAGGAGCCGGAGATCTCAGCAATGCTCGAGCGCGTGCTTGTTGAGGAGGGTGTTGAGGTACTCACGGGTGCAATGATCGGAGGTGTCTCACAGATTGGAGACCAGATCCGCATCGAGCTCACTCACCTCGGCCAGAGCCGCAGCCTTGAGGGCGATGCACTGCTCGTCGCCACGGGTCGCATGCCCAACACTGCCGCACTTGGTCTCGAGCATGTTGGCGTTGCGCTTGGTCCTCGCGGTGAGGTCGTCGTCGATGACCAGCTGCGCACGACGAACCCGAAGATTTTTGCGGCCGGTGACGTGACGGGCGCTCCCCAGTTCGTCTACGTAGCTGGACAGCATGGTACCATCGTGGCCGACAACGCGTTGAGCAATGCCGGACGGAGGGTGGACTATCGGACCCTGCCTCGAGTGACCTTCACCACTCCGCAGGTGGCCTCGGTGGGCCTGACCGATGAGGGTGCGATAGCTGCGGGCTATCGGTGCGATTGTCGGGTTCTTGAACTCAGTTCGGTGCCACGTGCGCTGGTCAACCGGGATACACGAGGATTGGTCAAGATCGTCGCCGATGGTGACACCGGCGTCGTATTGGGAATACACCTTCTCGCAAATGGAGCCGCTGACAGCATTCTCGCGGGTGTCTATGCGCTTGAAGCGAACTTCACCGTCGACCAGTTGGCATCTATCTGGGCGCCGTATCTGACGATGTCCGAGGCGATTCGCCTTGGCGCGCAGTCCTTCACGCGCGATGTCGGCATGCTCTCGTGCTGTGCCTCTTAACCCGTCGGTGTCGTCCGCCAGTCTTGGTTGCGCGGTCCACGTGATGGCAATGTCGCATCCTAACGGCGTGCCTGGAAGGTAAAGCCGACGGTGACCCTGTTCCCCGGTTCGTCATTGCCGGGTTCGCTAGGGGTGTTATGCACATAGGTTGTTCCCTCGAGCGCCGTGATGATCTCGCGGACGATGGCAAGGCCGAGCCCTGAACCTTGAACGGCACGGGCCGTTGGTGCCCGATAGAAGCGTTCAAAAAGATGCTCTTGGTCGTTCTCATCGAGGGGGTCGGCCACATTGGTGACCTCCAGCGAGGTGGGAGTGAGCACGACAGCGATCGTCGTGTCGGACGGGGAGAACTTCACCGCGTTATCGAGGAGATTCGAGATCACGCGTTCGATGGCCAGTTGCGTGACGCGTAGAGTGATCGATCCTGGTGGCAACGTCGTTGCGAATGATCGGTGCGTTCTGGCTTCGAAGCGCGCGATTAGAGCGGGTACGATCGTGCAAAGGTCGACGGTCTCCTCAGTATCGTTCGTTTGGCCCTCAATAGTGAGCGTGACGAGCTCGTCAAGGAGGCTCGTGAGCTCAGCGGTCTCGCTCTGAAGGTCGGCGAGGATACGTTCCCGATCACTCGATCCGAGAGTGTCATAACGCCGAAGCAGGTCGATGTTGGTTCGCAGCGAGGTGAGCGGAGTTCGCAGTTCATGTGAGGCATTTTGTACCAGTCTGCGCTGGGCCTCCTCAGACTGGTACAGGTCCTCCAAGGTGTCCCGGAAGGAGCGTGCGAGGACGCCCACCTCATCGGATCGCTCCACGGCGCGTGCGAGATCTGGTCGGTCGCTGGTGGTGAGGGTGTTGGCGAGGGCGAGGATTGGTCGGCTGAGCGTGGAAGCCACGAGGTAACCGATGATCGCTGCTACGGCGGCGGCACCGAGGACGAGAAGGAGAAAGCGCGTCCGAAGGACCGCCAAGGAGTGCACTACATCATCGATGTTGCGACCGATCAGCAGGGCACCACGATGCCGATATTGGATCGTGAGGATTCGATACGTGATGCCCCCTACCCGTTGGGTGCGGAGCCAACGAGGAGCGAGATCCCTTGCGATCGCTCGATCGCGGTTCGTCACCGGTAACATCCGAGCGCCAGCGAGGGGGATCACCTTCCCGCTACGGGTGATCGCCTCTGCAATGGCGAGGGCAAAGAGCCCTCCTGGTCGATGGCGGAGAGGGTGCAATCGGGCCGCGGATGCCGATCGCGCCACCGTGATCGTGGGAGCCCGCAGGGTGGTGGCGGTCGAACGGAGCGAAGTATCAACCGATGCCATCAGCTGGTGTGAGGTGGTGGTATAGGAAAGTGTCGCCACAATCAGGCCAGTGACGGATGCAAAAACTGCGAGGACAAGCGCGAGTCGGGCGCGCAGTTTCACGGTCGCATCAGGACGTAGCCAACCCCTCGTACGGTTCGAAGCAGCTTTTCTTCGCCGGGGAGCTCAAGCTTTTTGCGGAGATATCCAATGTAGACCGCCAAATTCTTCGAGTCAGGACCAAAGTCATAGCCCCAGATACGATCGTAGATGAGATGGTGTTCGAGGACCGTTCCGGCGTTGAAGGCGAGTAGCTGCAGAAGGTCAAACTCGGTTTTTGACAGGATCAATTCTCGGTCCTTCCGGTAGGCGCGACGTCCGCGCTCGTCGATGCGCAGGTCACCAAGGATGATCCACTCGCCGTTGGATCCATACGATGATCGGCGTAGCAGGGCTCGTACCCGGGCGAAGAGCTCATCGAGCGCGAAGGGCTTGGTAAGGTAGTCATCGGCTCCGGCATCGAGCCCCAGTACCCGATCGGTGACTTGGGTGCGAGCGGTCAGGAGAAGGATCGGCGTGTTGTCTCCGGCGTTGCGTAGTTGGCGACAGACACTCAATCCGTCCACGTGCGGCATCATCAGATCGAGAATGATGAGTTCTGGTCGGTGTTTTGCGATGGCTGTGAGCGCTTCGTGGCCATTGGATACGGCGATCACCTGGTAGCGCTCGAGTTCAAGAGCAAGCCGGGTGGAGTCACGGGTTGCACGGTCGTCCTCTGCGAGCACAATGGAGGTGGACGGTTCTTGGTTGGTAGCCACTGTCTTTGGATAGTAGTCCAAAGTTGGTCCCGAAGGAGAACCCGACTCGAAGAGCAGTGGCCGCAGCTGAAGTTTTTACCTCCGTTTTACCTCGCCCTTACCCTTCTCTTGCCTTTGGCAATGAGACTATGGGGTGTGCGCCGTGGACGCATGAACCAGTGGCGACGGTGCAAGCGTTGTGCGCGTCGTGAACAGGTTGAGCCCTGCGGTGTGCTGAAGCAGGCGTTTGGGTCGTTATGGCAAGAAGGAGGAGAGAGATGAAACGGGTGAAATTCCTACAAAATCAAGGATCGCGCAGGACAAAAGGGGTTATGGTTGGGGCCCTCGCCGGCGGGTCGGTGGCCCTGATAGCCCTCGGGTTCGCCTCTGCCGACACTTTTGCCACGCATACCACGCCGACCTCTGCGCAGTTGCTAGCTGCTCCCACGGCCAGCACGACTCACGACACCACTGCCCACCATAGAAGGGCCCGTGGCCTTGTCGGACGGGTCATTGCGGTAACGTCGAGCACCTTGACGGTGCAGACCCGTGGTGGCGTCACGAGGAGTCTCCAACTGAACACCTCCACCCGGTATCTCCAGGGTGCGGCCACGGTCAGCCCTGGGTTAATCAGCGTTGGCGCGTTCGTGCGTGTCAAGACTCACCAATCCTCCGCGACGGTCGTACGGATCCTTGAGGCCAGAACAGTCGGTGTGGTCATCAACATCTCTGGCGGGTCGATCACCATCACGAATGATCATGGCCTCACCCGGACATTGGTCACCTCCAGTGCCACCACCTATCGCGAGGCGGGTTCGGTCGTGACGCCAACCGCGTTGCGAGTGGGAGAGTTGATCACCGCGCGAGGCACCCCTGCGTCGAACGGAGCGGAGTTGGATGCCACTGCGATCGTGATAGCGCTCGGGCACTTTCGTGGCACGATCACCGGGATCAACGGCTCGGTCGTGACGTTAGGACTTGCTGGAGGGACAACGGCGACGGTGACGCTGAACGGGTCGACCACCTATCGCCAAGCAGGCGCCACAGTCTCGGAGTCAACACTCACTGATGGCCAACGCGTGGTGGCAGTTGGCACGATCACCGGCACCAACGCCATGACCGCCGAGAAGGTGGTGATCACGCGGAAGACGCCTTCGAGCTCCGCATCCTCGCTCTCCACACCATTGGCTATCGCTTAGGCGGTAGGTGCCGCCTGAACCTAGAGCAGGCCCTTGTAACACCGAGTTTGTGCGAGCCACGCTATATTGTGGTGGGCAACAAAGGGATGGATATGCCCTCTCTTGTGTCCGATAGGCGATCCTTCTGTGTCAGTGTGCTGGTCGCTCGCGAGGTGATCGGTGGTCGTGCAGGACTCGCTGTTCATGGTCCAGCAGAAAGCGTTTGTGCTCCAGCCCGCTGGCATAACCGGTGAGCGATCCGTTGGCTCCGATCACGCGATGGCACGGCACCACGATCGGTAAGGGATTTGCACCGATGGCGAGCCCAACCGCCCGAACCGCACGCGGACGACCGATCATGGCCGCGATGGATCCATAGTTCGTCGTTGTCCCAAATGGGATCGTGCCTAAGGCGTCCCAAACTTGGTGTTGGAAGCTCGTGCCTTGAGCCAGGAGGTCGAGGTCAAAGTCCATCGAGGTCCCCGCGAAGTAGGCACCGAGCTGCTCAACAGCCTGTGAAAGTGGTCGCGAAGGGCTTGTCGAGAGGGCGTCTAGGGAGGTTGGTTCGATGAGATGGATGGCGTGAAGGTGCTTCTCATCACCAACGAGGGTGATTGGTCCGAGCGGTGACTCGATGGTCATTCGATGGAACCTGGCAGTTGGTGAGATTGACATGACGATTTCCTCCTTGGATCTTGGCAGGCAACGGCAATGGTTGTCGTGACTGGTGCACCAGTTCGAGATCTTAGCAATCGATGGGTCGTTGCATTCCGCAGGTTCCGATCGTACCGATCAAGAATCGGCCCGACTATCCGGTGCTAGCGACCCCGGTCAGCATTGCTTTCTAGGACAGTCGGTTCTTGGTGGAACGAAAGAGTGACGCAGCAATGTGCGATGACCCATCGGCTCTGGACCGTTACAAAAATCCTCTCTTCACCCATAATGAGAGTATCGCAGTAGTGAAAATATGGCAGCAGTGCCGGAGTAGCGCATGGCTTGAGACATCTGCGGGGAACCAGTCGAAGGGAATGGCCTGACCTTGCATGCTTCGCAAGAGGCCACGAGTCTGTCCTTCTCCAGCGCTGCGTGGCACGAGGGCACGCCCCAGGAGCACTGAAGGCAGCGGTGGTTATCGTGAGCGCATCGGTATCGGGGCGATCCATATGCGAAGAATTAACCGGATGGCTGTGTAGGGTTTCACTGGTGTTCACCCAGCCCCGGCATGCTGTGGTGGTGGAAGAGAGTCACCCAGACGAGACCGTACCAGGTGACGCTCCCTCGATCGCGAGAGTTCGGTGGTTGCCACTTGAGGGAGCGTGGAATGTTCGCGATCTCGGTGGGTACCCCTCAAAATTCGGGAGCGTGCTAAGAAGCGGCGTGCTGCTACGCGGGGACTCTCCGCACCGTTTAACCGCTGACGATCTGGCGATACTTGCTCCACTGAATATTCACAGCATCGTTGACCTTCGCCGACCGGAGGAGGTTGCACACTTTGGATCTGGTCCGTTGGCTGATTTAGTGCAGGTGATCCTGCACGTACCGTTGCGACAAGCCTCGCGGCCAGTAGACCCCCTTGACACCGATAACCTGGTCGCGCTCTATCGCCACTATGTAAGCTATGACACCGAGGAGTTGGTTGAGGTCATCTCCTTCGTCGCTGATCCACGGCACCACCCCGTCTTCATTCATTGCCATGCAGGCAAGGATCGTACCGGCGTGGTCATCGCCCTCATACTCTCGTTACTCGGGGTTCCAGATGCCTGGATCGCCAGCGACTACGCGTTGACGCAGGAGGCATTCACTCACTTTCTTTATCACGTGGGAGCGGTCGTGCGCGAGGTGGAGGTGACGGCCGAGCGCCGCAGCCAAGTCGATACCATGCTGTCGCTCTTGGCCGGAATCCGGGAGTATTACGGTTCGGTCGAAGAACTGTTACGCGCGCATGGACTGACCGCCTCGGAGGTCATGAGTTTGCGTAGTGGACTACTCGAGCCGGCCTATCAACCGAAATTCTGTTGAGTTCCGGGGCTGGTGAGGTCCGCGTCGAGCGTCTCGACCTGCGAGCTGCGGGCTCCGAGACGGAGGTCGAACTTGTGGAAGATGATCGCCCACACCACCATATTGGCGGGGTAGAGGAGATAGCCAAAACGGGTCGCTGGTGCGAGCATGATGGCGATAAAAAAGACGAGTGCGACGTAGGCGGTCATTGCCGCGGGTGATCCTGGACGAAGACGTCGATACAGTAAGAGTGCCAGTTCGCCGCCGACCAGCACAAGGGCGAGAATGACGAGAGCGTGGAGCTGGCTCCCGAAGATACCGACCAATTTCTGGCCGATGAGCGGCGACTCCGCTGGTGATTTGATCTTGGTCAACCCAAGCGGGAAGAGAATCTCGTTGACGAAAAAGGCCCTTGGGTTGATGAGGCTCGCGATGGCGATGATGGGTGCCAGGATCGCGACCAGTGCGCCGCCGTAACGAAATCGCACGTGTCGATTGGTGTTGGGCGGTTGGACGAAGATCAAAGCAAAAGCGAGCGGCCATGCCGTGAGTTTGATCGCGGCTGCGACCGCGCTGGCAATGCCTGCGAGTACTGGTTGTCGGCGGTAGCTCAGAACAAGGGCGAGGAGCAAGAGAGCGACGATCGGTAGATCGTCACCGCCGGTGACAAGTGGCAGTGCACCCGTGGGGAGGATAAGAACGAACTGGAAGAGGCGAACGCGATCGTCGGCTGAGAGGCGGCTCAGCGCGAGTGCGACGACGGTAATCACCAAGGTAAAGAGTGTGAGACTCACTCTGGCATCGCGCAAGGCTTTGGGAATCGTGAGTCCATTGGGAACACCAAAGATAATCATCCCAGGCAAATACGGTACAAAAGCGGTAGCGTCGGTCTTTTTGGAGAGGTTTTGTGCGCCGGTGCCAACCGTGTTTGGCGCGTTTAGGTAACAGTTCTGGTTGTGGACAACGCGGTCGCCGCAGCGTTCGATGACCGCCACCTCGTCCTGTGCGTGAATCCCTGGAACGTTGTTGACGCGTTGAGCGATCGAGATACTCAACGGCACCACGAGACAGAAAAGAAATAGTGAGACGACGAGGCCGCGACGAGTGAACCGACTTTCTTGGGCTCTCTTGTGGCGGGATAACAGAAGCGCGATGAGCCCGACGAGGGCATAGGGAATGACGGCTAACGCCGCCCACTGTCGATAATCAGCATGCGTAGAGATGAGGAGTTGACCGATGGCAAAAATAGCAGAGGCCAGATAGAGCAACGAGTCCTGTTCGAGGGGGGTGAGTTGGGCGAAGATGCGCCAGAGTTTTTTGCCCGTTTGAGGCGAGGATAGCACGCCGGTATTCTAGTGCGCCAGGGGACGCTATAGGTGCAAAGGCGATAACGTCGCTGTGTCAGGAGATCGATGATGGCGCAAGCTAATGGCGCAGGTTGATAACGCAGGTTGATAACGCAGGTTGATAACTTGGTGTCGCTGCTGTCGTTCTTCTGGGGGGGGGTTGACTCTGTCGCACAACGAAGGGGGAAGGTCCTGCCTCCGGCGCCCTCGCCGTGCCGTGGATGGAGCTCGATGATCGGCGCGTCAGGCCATCCACGCTCTCTGGAGCCGGCACGATGTGCGGTTAGCATGATCGTTCATGACACGGCTGATCCTTCCTCGTAGCCAAGAGCACCTACCGCAGTGCGTCGAGGCGTTGGCGGTGGTGCACGCGGCCGTTGGTTATCCAGTGATCTGGCCAACCGACCCCTCGGAGTGGCTGACGGGAGAGGGTTTTCTCGGAGCTTGGGTGGCCACTGACGCAACAGTGGTGCAAGGCCACATTGGACTCAAGCACTCGTTGCTCGATGACGGGCGCCAAGTCGGTGAGATCTTTCGTCTCTTTGTCGTTCCAGATGCGCAAGGGACGGGCATTGGGCGCTTGTTGTTGGCTCTGGGGGTTGCACGGTCACATGCGCATGGACTGCTCCCAATGCTACGGGTGCTGCTGCCAGAGGCCCGAGATGTGGCCTCTTGGTATGAGCGTCTTGGTTGGCGACTCCACTCCACCCGGCTTGCGACGCACGGTCCGCTTGCGAGTCGAGGCTACTCGATCGCAACCTATCTGCTCGGAGACTCTGGGTCAACGGGTGGCGGTATGTGACGGTGAACCTGACCGTTTGCTGAAACATCGTTGGTTCTACCCCTCGTTGTGTGATAAGGTAACCCTAGAGTAGGGGAGGTCCGAACAACGTGGCAGATTGGGATGGCAAGGGTTTACCGCCAGCCGCGCAGCGCCGTGTAGAGTCGGCGGCTGCCTCATCACTTCGATCCTCGCTCCTGTCGATAACGTCAAACACCGGAATCGAATCCGTTGGTTACCGCCCGGTGAGTGAGGTGATGGGCAGCGTGGTTTTGAGCACCTACGGAGCGGTCATGCCATCATGTGGGGTCTATAACCAAGGATATGGAGCACCGTTCGGGATGAACTCCGGCATGTCGGGTGTCCGCATGGGTGGGGGTCAACAGTTCTACGGGGGCTATGAGCCCTATGTCGATGTGATAAACCGTGGATGGACGGTCGCGATGAACCGGATGCTCACCGAATCCAGCGCCGTGCACGCGCACGGTGTTGTCGGGGTGCAGCTGACTCAGCGGCGCTTTGAGGGTGGTGCGATCGAATTTATGGCGATGGGTACTGCGGTCCGGTCGACGGTGGTCAAAGATCATCATGGTCGCGACATCTTTACGACCCATCTCGATGGCCAGGACGTCTCCAAGCTGCTCCATCATGGTTGGATGCCGGTCCGGCTGATCGTTGAGGTGACGGTAGCGGTGCGTCACGACGATTACAACACCTTGAGCCAAGGTTCGATGTTCGCGCCCAATGCGGAGTTGACCGGTTTTAGCGACTTGGCGAATTCGGCTCGCTCCTCTGCACGACAAAGTCTTCGGCGCCACCTCAAGCCAAATGCTGAGGTTGGTGTGATCATCGACTCTCTCGACTCGAATATTTTCCGTAACGAACTCGGTCAGGGGCACTCGGACCATCTTGCCGAAGTGCGGGTGGTGGGAACCACGATTGCACAATCCGGGAGATCAGAGACTCGCATGGAGCCACTTCCTATTATCTATCTGAAGTCAAGAAAGACAGGAGCATAACGACATGGCTGAAGAGACCCTCGATCCACAGCAGCTAGGCGTACCAGAAGACGCAATTCGACGTTTACAGGAGATGAGGCCGGGACAGGCTACTTCCCTGTTTACCTCCGATCTGTCCGTCAACGAGTTCTTACTCGTGCGTGAAGCTGGGTTTCGACCATTGGGCCTGGTCTTTGGTTCATCCATTTACCATGTGGGTATCCAGGTGGGTCGTTGGAGTAGCAACCAAGAGCTCGACAAGCTGACCTCGGCGATGTACCATGCTCGTGAGCTCGCTATGGAGCGCATGCAGTCCGAGGCCGAGGTTCTGGGTGCCGATGGCATCGTCGGAGTACGATTGGACGTCGAGTTCAAAGAGTTCGGCAACGACATCGCTGAATTTATCGCAGTTGGTACCGCGGTGAAGGCCGATGACACCTCCATCAATTGGCAGAGTAACGGCCGTCCCTTCACCTCTGACCTGAGCGGGCAGGATTTCTGGACGCTGCTCCAGTCTGGATATGCTCCGCTTGGCATGGTCATGGGTACCTGTGTCTATCACATCGCGCATCAAGGGATGCTGAAGTCGATGGGCAATTTTGGTCAGAACACGGAGATTCCGGTCTATACCGAAGCGCTCTACGACGCCCGTGAGCTCGCGATGAGCCGTATGCAGGCGGAGGCGGAGGCGGTGCACGCTGAGGGTATTGTCGGGGTTAAATTGCTCTCACTTCCCCATCAGTGGGGCGGGCATACGACCGAGTTCTTCTCGATCGGGACCGCCGTTCGCCCACTGAGGGAGGATCATATCATTGCGAAGCCCCAAATGGTGTTGCCGCTCACTGACTTTTAGTCGTGCGGGGCCGACCACCAGTGCTGTCCACGCTGCACTGGACGAGAGCCTTGATCTATGCTGGTTCCGATGCGCCCCTGGGTGTGTCATGTCGAGACCTTCGACCAACGCCGCCAGGGCCGTCCTCACCACAGCGAGCCTCGACGAGATGGTACGGTCTCGAGTCCAACACGATGACGAGCGAGCCTGGCAATGATGGCGAGCGAGATGGTGCGGCACAGTGTTGGTAGAGTGGTTGCACTGGACCTCGACGGGTTCTGCTCCTTGTCGTGAGCGTTTCTGTCTCGGCAAGCAGGGCATCAAAGAGCAAATTGCAGCGACCATGAGCACACAGTCAACCATGAGCACACAGTAAGGAATAGATGATGGCGCTAGATCCAATACTCGGACAGCTACTGCAGAGTCTGCGTGACGGTGGCTCGAAACCAACCTATGAGATGGATCTCGGCGAGGCTCGTGCACTCGGAGAGGCGATGGCTCCGTTAGCCTTCACGACCGCCGACGAGATGAAGAGCGTTCGCGATATCACGGTTGGCCAGCTGCCGATCCGCGTCTATGTCCCCCCTGAGGCTGGGGAGGTGCTGACGTTGTTCTTCCATGGAGGGGGGTTCGTCCTTGGAAGTATTGCCTCCTACGATCGACTCGTGCGACGATTCGCGACATTGACCAAAAGCGTCGTCGCCTCAGTCGGTTATCGCCTTGCCCCGGAACACCCGTTCCCGGCCGCAGCTGAGGACGCGTTGAGCGCGTTGGCGTGGGCGCAAGAGGCGCTGAGTGACGGCTTCGGTCTGGATCTTCGCCGTCTGGCTGTCGCCGGTGATTCGGCCGGGGGTAATCTGGCGGCAGTTGTTGCGCTTGAGGCGCGGAACCGTGCGATCGACCTTGTGGGGCAGTTACTTGCCTATCCCGCCACCGATAGCAATGTGGATACGCCGTCGATGCATCGGTTTGCGACGGGCTACTTTCTGGAGCGACAGGAGGTCATCTGGTTCGGCGAGCAGTACTATCAGGATGAACATGCGCTCGAAGACTGGCGCGCTCGACCGGTCCTTGAGGACGCTACTGGTGTTGGACCCGCCATCATTGCACTCGCAGGATACGATCCACTTCGGGACTTTGGGGTCCAGTACGGCGAGCATCTTCGTGCGGGAGGTGTTCGGGTCAGCGTGCGTGACTACGAGACGCTCGTCCATGGTTTTCTCTCGCTTGGCGATATCGTCCCAGCCGTCCGTGAGGCTACCACCGATCTCTTCCAGAGGTTTGCACAGCTCCTGTCGACGGGAGAGCTACCCAACGGATAATCACTGGTTGTAGGGAGGATGTGATGAAGAGCCCTTGCTATTGATGGGCTGTATTGACGAACTCTGTTCATCAAGGGCGCATCGTTGAGCGTTGGGTCGTACGTCCCGTTGGATCGGTGTGCTCAACTTGGTGTGCGACCCAGGATGATGTCTCCGTTGCGTTCGTGTCGATGACTGTGGTTAATCTGTCGAAAACAACTAGCATCAAGTCAGGTATGGCACGGTTCGATCGCAATGAACAGCGGCGCACGATTCTCGGTGGCGGTTTGCAGGTTTGGAGCCTGCTCTTCTTAGGCTCATTGCTCGCTGCAGTTGCCATGACCTTCGTCTACCCCTCGGTCTCTTCACGCCGCGAGGTGGGTGCGGTGATCGTGGAGTTGGTGACGGCCGTTGGCTGGTTTGCGATTGGTCGACCCGTCTTTGACCAGCTGCATCGCTCAAAGAGTCGACTCGGTGTCCTCATTGGATCGCAGGTCGTCTTGCTTGCGATTGGCTCGTCGCTCAATCCAAACGCTGGCTATCTATTGATGCCGGTCTCAGCACTGGTCTATGCCGCGCTGCCTTTGCAGCTCTCCCTGCCAAGTGTTGCGGCGATCGAGGCGATGGTGGGTGTCCTCTCCCACTTCCTGGCACAACCATCGGTCCCCTATGTGGTGATCGCTGACTGGTTCGTGCCAACCTTCCTTGCTGGTTCCTTCGTCGCCGTCTTTATCTCTCGACTGTTGGACCAACAGGCCGATCTCTCCCAAAGTCTGGATGAGTTGCGGATTACCCAGAGCAGGCTCTCCGAGCTCTACCGCCAGATCGGCGAGAACAATGAGCGTGAGCGGCTGGCGGCACGCATCCACGAGACGATTGCCCAACAGCTCATTGGGATTCTGCTGCTCGCGCGGGGGGCCAAGGATGGCGCCATCGACGCCGAACTCATTGCGGAGGCGGCACAGACCGCCCTCGAAGCGGCGCGTGCGGTAATTCGCGAGGGGCAGCTACCAGCGACCACTCTCGCCTCGGTCGCTGACGAGGTCGAGCTCCTGAAGGATAAGCTCCAGTCCAGCGGGGTAACCTTGATCGTTGAGCACTTTCCGTCGACTGAGTTTTTGCTTGACTCGACGACGACCGAATGCATGACACTGATCCTTCGTGAAGTGGGTAACAATATTATTCGTCATTCGCGAGCACGGACCGCGCATCTTGATTTTATCGAAGAAGAAGGTTCGCTTATCGTGGTGGTGGAGGATGATGGGGTTGGTTTCGATACCGCACGTACCGACAACGATGAGCACTTCGGGCTAGAGCTGATGCGCCGACGAGTGGAGCAGGTCTTTGGTGACTTCTCCCTCGAGAGTCATCCGGAGGCAGGGACTCGCATCAAGGTCAGGTTGCCGCGATGATCAAAGTCGTCATCGTCGATGACCACCCGATCGTTCGCCGTGGATTGCTCGGCATCTTGGCCAAGGCGCCAGACTGCTCGATCGTCGGCGAAGCTTCTGGGGTGAGCCAGGCGAAGCAGGTGGTCACCTCTTCACAACCCGATGTCGTGTGTTGTGATCTCAAACTCCAGGATGGAGACGGTTCGAGCCTTGTCGCTTGGGTGCGTGACCGGACCCAAGCCAACGCACTGGTGCTGACCACCTATGATGAGCCAGCACTTGTCCGTTCGGCGCTGGCGGCGGGTGCCAAGGGCTATCTGTTGAAGGACGTGGAGGAGTCGATTCTCTTTGATGCGATTCGTCGAGTTGCACGTGGACAGACCTACTATGCCACTGCGCTGAGTATGAGAATCTCTCGTGACCTGCACCATGACGCGCTTCTCACCCAGCGTGAGCTAGAGGTGCTCCGGCTTGCTGCCTCCGGCGCTACCAACACGGTGATCGGGGTTGCGTTGGGTATCGGTGAGCCAACGGTGAAGACCTACTTTTCACGTATCTTCACAAAACTGGGTGTGAGCACAAGAACGCAAGCGGTCGTCGTCGCTATCGACCGTGGGTATCTTGACCGAAGTGCGGTCTACCGCGCGTAGCTGACTCCTCGGGTGCGCTGACGCCGGCCATGCCTCGCACCCGGACGCGTGGCATGCAAAGGGTGCTCCTCGTGGGGCCCCTGGCGGGCAGGACGTGGTGCAGAGAAGGTGGTGGAGTAGCACGGACGTGTGGGGTCCTCGCGCACCCTCTCGGGGGCACGGGCTGGTCCCGCAGGTGTCTCTGGTTGTGATCGTAACCGGCCGAGACGACCGCTGGCCATCCAGGCCGTGGCTAGGGTGCTAGCTACGGGGACCATCGATGGAAGTGAAGGAGGAGTAGATGTCTCGACCAACGAAGCCGGTCGCTCTAGTGACCGGCACCGCCCAGGGAATCGGGCGTGCGATTGCGGACCAACTGGAGGCAGATGGGCTCGAGGTGCTCAGAACGGATCGCGATGAGATGGACGTCACGGACGTAGCGTCTGTCGAGCAATTTGTCGCTACCGCTCCTCCCATTGACATCCTAGTCAACAGTGCTGGCGGCGTGCTTGGTCAGGTCCACCAGCCACTTGAGGCGGTGACTGATGTCGATTGGCAGGCGATCATCGACGTGAACTTAACCGGTACATTCCACTGCGTGCGCGCGGTTGTTGGGGGAATGAAGCATCGTGGCTGGGGAAGGATCGTCACAATCTCCTCGGGGGCAGGGAGGAGTGTCTCGCTGACGGGAATTCAAGCCTATGCCAGCGCCAAGGCCGCCCAGATCAGCTTCACCCGGCAGATGGCCCATGAACTCGGTCCCTACTCCATCACGGTGAACGCCATTGCGCCAGGCTTTGTCCTCTCTAACCCCACCACGATCGCACAGTGGGAGTCCTATGGAGAGGAGGGTCAGCGTCGGTTGGTCGAGGGTATTGCGCTCCGACGATTGGGTCAAGCAGCGGATATCGCCCATGGCGTCTCCTTCTTTGTCTCAGAACGCGCCAGTTGGATCACGGGTCAGACGCTTTCGATCGATGGTGGGAGTGCACTGTTTTGAAGGATGGTTTACCCGTGAAGTTGAGACAGCCTGGCAGTCGTCTCCGATACCTCCGGACCCTTGCGCATCGCCGGTTGAGAGGAAGAAGGAGATGGTATATGCCTGGTATTACGGCGGATGACAACGTGCCTAGAGAACGGTGCACGTGATCGAGTTGCGGGAACAGTTGCTAGTTGAACATAATGATACAGAAATGATGTTGTCTGGTTGGTTATTGTCAGCTGTCGCCTAGGGTTAGCATTGAGGAGGATCCATGACCGAGAACATCCACCAAGAACTCGCCAACCTGAACGATGAGTTTTTTGCGCACAAGCATGGCCGTGACCCGTTAACCGCGACGGAACTCGGCCTCCATGCCTTCGATGGTGAGCTACCCGATCTGACACGAGAGGGTGAGCGTACGACGGCCCAAGGGTATCGTGCCATCCAGAGGCGTATCGAGACACTCCTCGGTGACGCCGAGCCCAGCGGCGAAGGACTGACCTTCACGGAACGAATCAATCTTGAGGTGATGGATGCTCTTGCTTATGGCTCCGTTACGGAACTCGAAGACGAGCTCTGGGCCCGGAACATCTCGGCTGGCGGGTATGTATCCCCACAGGCGAGGATCTTTCAGACGGTCCCAGCTGCAGTGCTCGCCGATGCAGCGGGGGTCGAAAGCTATCTCGAGCGATTGAGCCAACTACCGGCACTCTTTTTGACCATCCGTGATCGCTACCAGCAGGCGGATCGCCAAGGACACTTCTCCACTGCAGCCGGTGTCCACCAAGCGATAGCCCAGCTCGACGGGCATCTTGGGCTCGATGATGCGCATGACTTGTTCATCAACGTCTCGTTGCCCACTGGCTTTGAGGGTGAACGCGAACGGATTCGTGACCTCGTCCATCGAGAAATCCGGCCGGCGATCGCAGTAGTTCGTGACTATCTTGTTGGCGATCCGACGACCCATGCTCGCGGCGATGAGGAGGTAGGTCTTTGTGTGCTCGGTGACGGGCAGGAACTCTACACCCGTGCGCTCCTTCGCCATACCACGACGGCAATGACCCCCGAAGAGATTCATCGTTTGGGCCTTGAGACGCTTGCCCGACTTGACGAGGAGTGGGCCGAGGTGGGTGACCGTGTCTTTGGTATCAGCGATCGGCGAAGTCTGTTCGATCGGTTGCGGGGAGACCAGAGCCTGCGATTCGAGAATAGTTCCCAGATCATCGAGGTGGTGACGAGGGCATTGGCGACGGCCGAACGAGCGCAGCCGCAGTGGTTCCCAGACCGACCGATTGCTCGCTGTGTCGTGGAGGAGATCTCGACGGCCGAGGCAGAGAACGCCGCCCTTGCGTACTATCGAGGTCCCTCAGACGACGGGACTCGCCCCGGTGCTCACTGCGTCTTGACGACGGTACCCACTGAACGCTTCCGCTATGAATACGAGGCCTTGGCCTTCCATGAAAGTGTGCCGGGGCATCATCTCCAGATCGCTACCGCGCAGACGCTCACTGAGTTGCCAGCGTTTAGGCGTTACCTTGACGCAGAGGTGAGCGCCTTTGTCGAGGGATGGGGGCTCTACGCCGAGCGTCTCGCCGACGAGATGGGGCTCTACAGCGGTGATCTCGCTCGCCTTGGCATGCTGTCATTTGAGGCGCTGCGTGCCAGCCGGTGCGTCGTCGACACTGGCATGCATCATTATGGATGGTCCAGACAGCGAGCCATCGAGTTCATGTGGGAAAATAGCGCCACCAATATGGCCAACATCACCAACGAGATCGATCGCTATATCGGTTGGCCAGGGCAGGCCACCGCGTACTTGGTGGGACGTCGAGAGATCGGGCGCCTTCGAAAGGAGGCCGAGCGACGGTTGAGTAGTGACTTCGATATTCGGGACTTTCATGGTGTGATACTCGGCCAAGGAGCGATTCCACTCGGCGTGGCGGCCTCAGTGGTCGATGCATGGGTGAACAACACAGCAGACCGTCGCAGGCCATGAGACCCAGCGTCACGGACTATGAGCCTCAGCGTCGCAGATGGCGTTTGCACGCTGGCGGGTGAACCGATGCAGGAGCTCTGATGGGGGGCAAAGCCGTGAAAGAGGATCTCGGTTAGGCTCGTTGGAGGAGTTCTTCGATTTCGGCTGCCCAGTGAAGCAGCGCAAGGTCTTCTCCGAAGGCAGCACCGAGTTGCAGGCCGACTGGAAGGCGTGAGCCCGCTATCGGGATCGAGATGGCTGGTTGCCCAGTCAGGTTATAGATACGGGTCATCACTCCCTCAAGGTATCCCTCTGGAGTATCCATCGATGGGTTCTGGCCCGGAGCCACCATCGGGGCGGTCGGGCCGATGAACATGTCGACACCCCTTGAGGCTGCAGTGAGTGCTGCGATTCCCGCTGTTCTCTCTTGGAGCGCAGCCTCGTAGTGCGCTGGTGTGATGTCGCCCCCGAGGGCGAGCACCCTCGCGGTCTCCTCCCCAAAGTGCGCGCGGTCAGCTAAGAGCTGGGGGGCATGGATCTGGTACGCCTCGTAGGAGATGATGGTCTCGAAGCAGTGATCGAGTTGTTCGAAGGGCTCAGGGTTCATTTCGTCGAGTTCATACCCGGCCTCACCCAACAGCGCCAGAACGCGATGCATTGCGTTCGCTACGGTTGCATCGAGAAGATCGCTATCGAGGTGTCCAGCGATAAAGCCGAGATGAGGCCGTGGGAGCACGGACCGTGTCTCGTTGGTATCGGTGAGGATGCGATAACACCGGTTGGCGGTGGCGACGTCTCGGGTGAGGATGCCAAGGTGGTCTAGGGTCGGTGAGAGGGGAGTAACGCCGTGCAGTGAGAGCTGCTGATAGGTTGGCTTGAAGCCAACCACACCGCAGTAATGGGCGGGAATCCGTACCGAGCCGCCGCTGTCAGTGCCGAGCGCGATCTGGGCAGCTCCGACCGCAACGATAACCGCGGAGCCACCGCTTGAACCTCCAGCGGTGAGCGAAGGGGCGACTGGATTGCGAGCGTCTGGCAGATCTGGATGGGGAGATCCCAAGGCATACTCGAGGAGGGATGTGGTAGCGAAGATATCGGCACCTGCCTCACGAAGCTTGGTGATGACCGGTGCCTCCACTTTGGAGGGCGGGCCGCTCATATCGATAGGATTTCCATTGCCAAGAGGAGTGCCAGCGACAGCGATGAGATCTTTGACGCCGATCTGATAGCCGTGGAGAGGTCCTGACTCCGCGCGTCGAGGGGCGTCAAGGTAGTGGACAATCGCGTGGAGAGGTTCGGCGAAACGATGAGCTCGATAGTAGGCGTTGACGAGGTCGAGGTTGGCCACCTCACACGTTCGTTCACCTCGTTCGATGGCCTGGATGATTCGACCGACGTGGGTAGTGAGTGGTCCCGCAAGGTCGCTCAGAAATTCGTTCACCTCGGTTGGCCTCCGGCGCACCATGAGATCGCGATAGATGCCGCTGTGTGATTTGGCGCTGTTGGCGTTAAATGCGGCGAGCCGTACGAGGGAACCTTCGAGATCCATGGGTTCAAAGCCATCAAAACCCTCTGGCTTGACCGGCGCCTGATCGAGTACCTCGCGTGCGATGGCGATCATGAGGTCGTGGTAGCGAGGATCGGAGAGCGACTGAGCGATGGAGAGGTCGGAGACGGCACCCGCCCAGAGCATCGCTCCATAGGCTTCTTTGCCCCAGAGATAACCCAGGATGTTGTCGGTACTCTTCGCGTACGGGAGTGCCTCGACCAGACGGCGTACACGATCGGTCACCTCGTTGGCAAAGGGCTCGCCGACGTAGAAGGCCCCGATGTTGCCCTGTCGGATGCGACCTGGCTCCATGAGGTCAGCACCGATGTTGATGAAGGCCGTGACGATCTGTGTGGGGTCAACGAATTGGGCAACGGTATCGAGGGTCAGACCATTCTGTACCGTCAAGAGGACTCCATCCGGGCTGAGGTGCTCGGCGACGAGTGCGCTAGCAGACCCGGTGTGGTGACTCTTGACTGCCACGGCGATGCAGTCATGGAGACCATCGAGCGCTTCGGCATAGATCGCCCCGGGATGGACGGTGAAGTTTGCGATGGGACCCTCGATGGTGAGACCATGCGATCGGATGGCATCGATGTGGGCATGATCGACATCGCACAGGGTGATCTCATGACCGGCGGCGGCCATATGCGCCCCAATCATTCCTCCGATCGCGCCTGCTCCCACAATCGTCATCTGCATGGACCGACTCCTCTCTTGATGCTGGACTTTTGGGTATCCATCGTTTACCCACAAACAGCTGCGCAAGGGCCCGAGTGCTTCCTTGGCAGGTAGACACAGGTGCCTGACGGCAAGCGTTGACTTTTCACATCGATTCTTCGAACGGTCTTCACTGAGCGGTGCTCACTCCCGAAGGCGTGAGAATCCTGTTTCCAGTTTATGAAAGGAAAGTAAATTTGTCAATTCAAAATGTAAAGATGATTACAACATTGCCCGGGGTCCGCTAGTATTGCAAACACTGGGCGGGGTGCCTAGCAAAAGGGGGAACCGGGTAATGCGTTCTAGTTGGATCAAATTTGCGGCAATCTCTGCAACGAGCGTCATGTTGCTCGCTGCCTGTGGCTCGACCGCATCGTCTTCGTCGTCGTCGACCTCGTCATCGACCACCAGGGTAAAAGGTGGAGTTGCGTACTTCGCTGAACAGCCGTTGTCGCCACCGACCTACATCTTCCCACTGATGAACGGGGCGAATGAGTCGAATGTGAACCTCTATGAGTTCGACAATCTGATGTTTCGGAACCTGTATTTCTTTGGCAAGAACGGCAAAGCCGAGATCAACTACACCCAGTCGCTCGCTGATGCACCGGTCTACTCGAACGGGGATAAGACCGTCACTATCCAACTCAAGGGTTGGAAGTGGTCCAACGGGGAGACGGTCGATGCGCGAGACCTCGTGTTTTGGATGAACTTGTTGGAGGCCAACAAGACCCAATGGTTCGACTACGTCCCTGGCTACTTCCCAGATAACGTCGTCTCGTATAAGGCGACCGGGCCGCTCACCTTTGTGATGCACCTCAATAAGGCCTACAGCCCGGCATGGTTTACCTACAATGAACTCTCCCAGCTCGTCCCGCTGCCGTTGGCCTGGGACAAGACCTCGGCCTCGGCACCGACACCAAGCGCCACGGACCCCAACGCACCAGACTTGACCACCGCTGGAGCACAGGCGGTCTATAAGCTCTTGAACGCTGCATCGACTTCCCTGTCGACGTATGCGACCAATCCGCTTTGGCAAGTGGTCGACGGTCCGTGGAGGTTGACGAGTTTTACGACCGAGGGCAAGGCAATCTTTGTCCCCAATACGAAGTATTCGGGATCACCGAAGCCGACCCTGTCGGAGTTTGTCGAGTTGCCCTTTACCTCTGACTCGGCGGAGTTCAATGTGTTGAGCTCGGGTAAAAGTATCAGCTACGGCTATCTGCCGGTCTCTGACCTCCCGCAGAAGTCACGAGTCGCTAGCGAGGGTTATACCTTTGCCCCCTGGCAGATCTTTGGCTTCAACTTCATGCCGATCAACTACAACAACCCCACGGTTGGGCCGATCTTTAAACAGCTCTATGTTCGCCAGGCACTCCAGGAGCTTGTTGATCAGCCTCAGTGGATAGATACCTTCTTAAAGGGTTATGGTACCCCAACCAATTCGCCGGTACCAACCGTTCCTCCAAATGCGTTCGATGATAACGTTTCTCGGACGATCCAGTACCCCTATTCACCAACGAATGCCAGAAAGCTGTTGACTTCGCACGGTTGGAAGATGGTCAACGGTGTCATGACCTGTGTCACACCAGGGAGTGGAGCGAGTGCTTGCGGGACCGGCGTCAAGAGCGGACAGACGATGAACTTTAATCTCAAGTACATCTCGGGCCTGAACTCAGCCACCGAAGAGATGACCGCCTTCCAGTCGGCAGCTTCACAGGCCGGGGTGAAGATCAACCTCAGCGAAGCTCCCTTCGCCGGTGTGATCAGTTATGCGTCGGCTTGTACTCCCTCACAGGCGGCTTGTGCATGGGAGATGGCCAACTGGGGAGGTGGGTGGAGCTACTCACCCGACTATTACCCATCGGGCGAGTCGCTCTTTGCCACTGGCGCTGCCTCCAACATGGGAAGCTACGAGTCTTCCACGGGCAATACCTTGATAGCGGCTACTCTGACCTCGTCGGGGGCGCAGGCACAAAGCGCTCTTGACGCCTATCAGAACGATATGGCCAAGCAACTGCCGGTAATTTATCAGCCTGAGGGGGATGTCCAGCTCTCGGAGATCGCATCGAATCTCCATGGTGCGACGCCCCAGAGCCCCTACGAGTACATCACTCCGGAGGATTGGTACTTTACCAAGTAGGGCTGGTTAGAGTTTGAGATGAGTACAAGGCCCAGACGCCTCTAGACCCTACAGGTCTGGAGGCGTCTGGGCGTAGCGAAAGGGCTGATGGAGTCGTGTTGATGATTGCAAGCGCCAACGGCGCTATAGGGATTGACGGTGTTTGGGCTGACCTTGAGGGTGGACTCGATCCAGTCACTGCGGTAGAGCGAGCGGCGTGGTTCGTTGAGGATAATCTCGATGACCATAGTGTTGGCACCGGTGGGCTACCAAACCTTGAGGGGGTCGTTGAGCTCGATGCTTCGATCATGGACGGCAATACCCGTCGAGCTGGCTGTGTGGCAGCGCTGGCGGGCTACCGTCATCCCATCTCCGTCGCCCGAGCGGTGATGGAGCGTTCCCCCCATGTGCTGCTGGTTGGGGAGGGCGCAGCGAAGTTTGCCCACGAGGTCGGTGCCGAGGGCGCCCAACTGCTCACCGACTCGGCGCAGGCCACCTGGCAGCATGCAGTCGATCAACTGGACCCTGGCCAAGCCGCGGATCCGCTGACGCGGGTGATGGCGCTTACTACCGATCCGGAGAAGGCAGCTGGTACGGTCAACTTTTTGTACCTTGCCGATGATGGTTCCATGGCCTCGGCCGTCTCAACCAGTGGCTGGGCGTGGAAGTGGCCAGGTCGAGCCGGAGATTCCCCAGTGATTGGAGCAGGTAACTACTGTGATTCGCGCTATGGGGCAGCGGCCTGTACCGGTTTTGGTGAACTCTCGCTTCGAGCGTCCACCGCGCGCATGGTCGTTCGCTATCTTGGGGAGGGCATGAGCCCAGAGGAGGCAGGGATTACGGCTATTCGCGACCTCGACAATCTCGTCGACTCGTCGAATAACTTCATTATGCACATCGTTATCCTCGCTGCGGATGGGCGTCACGCTGCGGTCTCGACCAAGGCGGAGGCGATGTATGCGATTCGAGAGGCTGATTGGGATAGCACCAAACTTGTGCCGCGTACCTATGTCCCCATCGAGGGCTAGGTCGGTTGCGCGCAGGCGCCACACCGGCGCCGACCGCGGATTGCGAACCCAGCACGTCGCCATCTTGTGACCAATGGGGGCCCGTTCGAATGAGAGAGAAGTCGATTACGAGAGTAACAAAGGAGCACCAACGATGAAGGTCTATATCAGCTTTGACATGGAAGGGATCTCGGGGATCGTCGATTGGGATCAGTGCACTGGCAATGGCCCCGCCGTTGCGATGGGCCAAGAGCTCACCCTTGCCGAGATCAATGCGGCGATCGACGGAGCGCTCATGGCGGGAGCCACGGAGTTTGTCGTCAACGACGCCCATTACCGGATGCAAAATCTCGATCCAAGACTGCTCCATGGCGATGCGACCTACATCTCGGGAGCCCACAAGCCGGGGTACATGATGGAGGGTCTCACCAGTGATTTCGACGTCATTTTCTTCATCGGCTACCACGGCAGCATCTCCGGTGTTCCTTCGGTCATGTCCCATAGCTATAGCCCGTCAGTCTTTACGGAGCTTCGGGTGAACGATGTCGAAGTCGGTGAGAGTGGCGTCAACGCGCTCGTCGCACTCGGCCAACGTGTTCCCATCGGCCTGATCAGCGGTGATCGCGCGACAGCCCTCCAGGCCGAACCACTCATGAAACAGGCGATCATGGTGCAGGTGAAGGAGTCGATCACCAGGTATGCGGCATCGAATCTGCATCCACATCTTGCGCACAAGCGCCTCAGTGAGGCTGCAGAACGAGCGGTGGAGGCCGCCAAGTCGATTGACCTCCCCGCGATTGACCTCCCCGCGACGATCACGATGTCCTTTCAGACCTCTGATCAGGCGGAGTTGGCCAGCTGGATCGCCGGTGTTGAACGGGCCGATCTCCGATCCTGCACGATCACCGGCCCTGATCCACTCGCCCTCTACCGCGCTTTTGTCGGTGTGTGTTATCTCACCCGTCAGGCACAAGGAAGATAGCGCGTGCAACAGCGCTTTCTCCATAGCGACCTCGCCCCGATCTCTCATCTGCAGATCCCCTATTTTGAGATTCATGGCGCCCATGATGGACCGACGTTGACGCTGGTGGCTGGTGTACATGGCTGCGAGTACACCTCCCAACAAGCGGTCCGGACCTTCATGCGCAGTCTTGAACCCTCCCGTCTCGGCGGCCGGATTCGAGCGGTGCCGACGCTGAACGTCGATGCGTTCTACGAGCGGAGCCCTTTTGTCTCACCCCGTGATCAGAAGAACCTGAATCGTTGCTTCCCTGGTGATCCCGAGGGCACCTATTCGGATGCGTTGGCCTACTTCGTGACGGAGGAGCTGATCAAGGGATCGGATTTCTTCATCGATCTCCACGCGGGGGATATGGTTGAGGACCTCTTTCGTTTCACGATCTACGATGATTCACCGGTGCAGGATGCATCCCGACTCCTCGCCGAGGCCTATGGGTTTCCCTTCTCTATCCATCAGCCGATGCTCGACCCAGCGGTGACTGGGGCGACCTCGCAGATCGCTGGCGGCCTCGGGATCCCCTCGATCATCGCCGAGTCTGGTGGGCGAGGTCTGGTCGAGAATGAGGCGGTCGGGCATCACCTTCGGGGTTTGGCGCGCACCGCCGCCTACCTCGGCATGTACGAGCCCACCGAGCCGATCGAACCAGACCTCGAGGTTCGTCATTTTCACCGGTTTGTCTGGCTGCGATCCAAGCACGAGGGATGGTGGGAGCCAACGGTCAGCGTCGGCGAGGATCTCCATGCGGGCCAGGTGATTGGTACGGTCAGCGATCTCTTTGGTGAGGTCGTAGAGGAGATCCAGAGCCCGGTCGAGGGTGTGGCGGTCTTTTTGACCTCCTCTCCAGCGATGAAGGCTGATGGTTTGGTTATCGGAATCGGTGCTGACGAGGAGGACTGAGATCGCGTACCATCGTGTGACGTCCCTCGTCCTCCCCAGAGCAATGAACGCCTTCATTATGGCAGGGGAGTCCGTCCTTTTCCGAAGTGATGGCATCGGGTTTGCGATGATCATTGCCAGAAGGCGCAGCCCGAGAATGGACCTTGTTCGTGGGCGCTGGTGAACTCGCGGTCAAGGATCGTGAAGTCGAACTCGTCGGTGTAATCACCCTTGAAGCGTTCATTTTCGACTAGATGTGCCTCTTTGCGCATTCCGAGTCGCTCACAAAGACGGATTGATGCAGTGTTTCTCGTATCGACGCTGGCAGTTACCCGGCGGATACCGATCTCCTCAAAGGCGAGATGGAGGACGCCATGGGCGGCCTCGGTGGTGAGGACCTTGCCTCCAAACGCCGGATTGAGGACCCAGCCGATCTCGTCGTTGCCGTCGCGGAGGTTCCTGATCTGGAAACTGATGTGACCGATGAGTGCTCCCGAAGCGATCTCCTCGACACCGATCAACACGCCGTCCCCGTCGTGTTCGAGGGAGTGCGTGGCCCATCGTGTGGCGAGACGCTCGGCGATCTGCTCTCTGGCCATCGGTTCGAAGGGGAAGAAGAGACAGACCGAGGCCAGCGAGCGATGCGCATAGAGCGCCTCGTGGTCCTGGGAGGTGAGGGGGTGAAGACGGAGCCGGTTAGTCGAGAATGGTTGGGTCAGTGCAAGGCGCATGGGTCGAGTATCGGGTGGTCAGGACGATCTCGTTGGGATCGACGGTGGCGAGGGATGTGATCGGCTGCGTGCGGGGGTTTTGATCGCAACCAGCGTTGGCGCTATTAGCCCAGGCGCTCATGGGGAGAGCTTGAGGATGGCCGGCTTGATGCAGGCGATGCTCTGGTAATCGGTGACACTTCTGACGTCGCTGCGGCTAAGAGGTCCAGATCGATAGCAGCTGATGGTGGTGCGGTCCACGCGTTCGCCGGACGTGTGTCTTCAGATGTGACCCTGTCCCTCCGCAACAGGAATGCTGATCAGAGCGTGTGATCACCAGGGATCGTCCTGCCTCTAGGTTGCACAAAGGCCTTGCACCTGGGTAAAAGCTGGCTATTCTTGACCCCCACCCCCACCCCCACCCGCACTTGCACGGCGTAAATCTTGGATGCACTGCCGACAGAGGGCGAAAGACGTCATGTGCAACGGGTGGCCAGCGATCGTTGCGGGAACCAATGGCGGGTCCACGGTGCGCGGATCGGCGTTGGGAGCCCCGTATCTCCGAAGCGAGCGTTGTTGCTCGCAGAACCACCGCAGAGTAGTGAAGACGGAGCTTTACCCGACATTCAAAGCCCATGCATACGTAGGCGTGACGGCCAGCCATGCCACAGCTAGATGGATCGAACGTACCGCAAGTATTGCGCCAGTCGTCAGGGTGCCTGCGTTGATCGGAGTTGGCCCACAAGAACAACCTTTGCCGTGGTGCAAAGGTTCTCGGACCGATCGGTCCATGCGACGAGGCGACGCAACGATCTGAGTGAAACGAAAGTAAGTCTGGATAGTGTTGCAATAACCGATTGGTGAACACCCTCGGGAGTTCTCCACTTCGAATCCGGTTCATCCTGCCGTATCTCTGGGGTGGCGTAGACGTGCGATGAGCTCTTCGGAGATAACTACATACTTCGAGACTGAGACCAAAACGTTGGTGCGGATTTCGGCTGGTTCCGATACAATCGATACAAGGGCCGGTGGTTGTCGATGTCAAGATCCGTGAGACTCCGTGGACAAGTCCGTCGTTGATCGCAACGGATGCGTTGCTGTGCCAGGCTCTCGGCCATTGGAGTTGGTGGCGAGTCCACACTGGCTGACTCCCGGGCTTCTCCGTATCCCTACCAAATCCTCCTGTCGATACTCGGTTGCGATTTACGAAAGCATCGACCTGGCTCTAGCAGGCAAAGGGCTGCTGCTTCTCGAGTATTCAGATGCCTCGTCAACTAACGTGATGCTCCTCCTTCACAAAAAACGTAGTTGGCGACTCTTGCAGTCCATCCAACTGCGAGGCCATCCTTCGCCAAGCGTCCTGATCGCATCTTTTAATTCGCAGAACCGGTACAACCTGATGAACGTTTTGCAGGGCCGTCTCCCTCTCCGTTGTGTCGCCCCAGAAGTCCACTCGGTGGCAAACCTTGAGGGAGACGGGTCGTGGCTGACGACTCTTTGTTTCGGAGCAACTGGTTACGACTACTCGTTGGTTGGCCTGGAGTATGCCCACTCCTTATTGCCGACTTCGTTCGTGGTGGTTGCACCTCAACCTGGACTCCTCGACGTGTTGTTGGCTGGTTGTGGACTCAGACCTCGAGTACCAGTCGTACTCGGCACCTCCATGAACACTTTGCCAGCTGCCCGGGCTCTGAAACACGTTGTCGCCGCTCTCAAAGAGAGTTATCTCGCTGAGATCACTTCTCTCTACAGAGGAGATGGACCCGAGTCAGTCCATCAGGCTAGGACCTCGCTCCGACGGCTACAGCTGCTTGCAGGGCTTAGCTCTACGAAACTGGAGACAAAGAGTGTTTCGCAGGTGTTCCACGCTCTTGGGGATATCCGAAACCTGGATATCGTGGTGGCATGGATGAGAGAGAACGCGGTAGATCAATCGCGAGTCGACCAGGCCCTAGGCCTGCGAACGACCAAATTCAATGTATTCCAGAAAAGTCATCCACTGCGCTCCCACAGACGACTCCTCGGCAGTGTAAGTACGGGGCCGCTCGAATCCGGTCTGACACTGTATTCATGGGCCACCAATAGCCGAGCCCAACTGACAAGGGCGCTGGTGGCGATAGATCTTTCTCATCCAAGCTTCGCCACTATTCATCGGTTTCGGCGACACCTTCGGCAATATTCGGATTTTGTGCAAATCTTTCCGGAATATCGACTTGCCGATATCGTTGTGAAGCAGACGTTGTCCAAACTTGGTCAGCTGTCCGACCTCTCAACGATACGGGCATACATGAAGAAGGCCTGGCCGGAGTTCGCAGAAATTGGTGCGAGCCGAGATCTGGCAAAGGTCGACATCGTCCCAGAACTTCTCCAGCTGCGCAGCCAGATCATCGATTCGACCTCCTGATAGGGACGAATTCTGGTGACCATGCCCGTCAAGAATCGATGAGTCGTTGCTGCCTGATCAACGTTTTCTCGGCCGCAGTATCAGTCCGAGTGCAGACTCCTGCGAACCTTGAGATGCTCCGTTGACTGGATGCATGTAGTTCACTGGCTAGGAAACCAGCCGCATGGCCCGCTAGAAAATCGAAACGTCAAAGGATGGGTGTGGTGGCCTGAGCTTGTTGCCATTATTTGATCGAAATAGTCAATGAGTTTGATGCGCAGCATCAAGACGAGGTGGAAAAGGCGCAGGCCTTGATTATCCTTCGGAAATCGTCGACTGCATCACTGCTAGAACGCATAGTTGACTTGGGCGAAGACGGGGAATGCCGCCCTTTGTTTGCGTTGTGTTCTTGGGCGAACCTGTCCATTGCCCAAATATCTGTGAAACCGTAAACCGCCTGTTTTCATTTTGATGTACCTTCATGTTCGACCCTGCCGCAAGGGTTAACGATGGATTCTGGATTACTTTTCAACCGCTCATTGGCTTTCGCTGTAGGGGAAGGCGAAGATCGAGGGCTTCAGTGTGTCAATAATTTCGAAGTGTAGCTTGACGAGTCGAGGCGTGAGAGGGTAATCTATGGTCTAGATCATTTAGGGGGATGCATGACGCTGAGCATCGAGTTGTACGTCGTTCACAGGCAAGAGAGGGTCATGTACTCTCTGAACGCATCTGCCCTATCTGACCAATGGGTGGCCAATGCGAGGGGGGAGGGGCATGCACATAGAGGATCTCAGGCGCCTTGTCGATGCGGGTGAGATCGACACCGTCGTTGTCGCTATGACCGATATGCAGGGTCGTCTGCAGGGGAAGCGTTTGGATGCGGACTTCTTCCTCGATGAGACACTCCAGGCTGGCACCGAAGGGTGCAGTTATCTTCTCGGCGTCGATGTGGATATGAATACCGTTCCTGGTTACGAGATCACCTCTTGGGAAAAGGGGTATGGTGACTTTGTCCTCACTCCTGACCTCTCCACGCTCGTTCCTACTCCTTGGGTCGATAAGACGGTGTTCTGTCATGCGGATTTGTCCTGGGTTGATGGATCGAGCGTTGTTGAGGGGCCTCGCAATATCTTGAAAGGCCAGTTGGCGCGTGCACAAGAACATGGTCTCTGGCTACAAGTGGGCACCGAGCTTGAGTTTCTTCTCTTTCAGGAGAGCTTCGAGGATGCCCGCTCGCAGTCCTATCGTGGTCTTACTCCAGCGAATCAATATAACGTGGACTACTCGATACTCGGAACTTCGCGAGTTGAACCGATTCTCGGTCGAATTCGAAGACAGATGAAGGCTGCTGGCATGGTGGTGGAGTCCGTCAAGGGCGAGTGCAACTATGGCCAACACGAGATCGCCTTCCGTTATTCGGAGGCACTTTCCAAAGCCGATGAACATGCTCTCTACAAGTTGGGTGCGAAGGAGATCGCTGGCCAGGAGGGGATGAGTCTGTCGTTCATGGCCAAGTTCAATGAGCGTGAGGGCAACTCGTGTCACATCCATCTCTCAGCCACCGATGAGGAGGGTCGTTCACTCTTCGCGGGTGATGATGGCAAACGAATCCATGGAGCATCGGTGCTGTTCGAACACGCCATCGCTGGTTTGTCGGCGACGATGCGCGATTTTGCACTGCTCTATGCACCAAATATCAATAGCTACAAGCGCTATGTCGAGGGATCCTTCGCCCCAACGGCGATCGCGTGGGGAATGGACAATCGGACCTGTGCCCTCCGTGTCGTTGGTCATGGTCAATCGCTGCGGGTCGAGAATCGAGTGCCAGGTGGGGACGTCAACCCGTATCTGGCTATCGGCGCGATGGTGGCTGGAGTACTCTATGGGATCGACAACGAGCTTGAACTCGATCCGCCGATGCAAGGGAACGCCTATGTGGCGGATGTGGAGCGAATGCCCACCAGTCTTGGTGAGGCGATGGAGCTCTTTACACAATCAGCCATTGCCCGCTCCGCGTTCTCTGATGGGGTTGTTGAGCACTACACCAACATGGCCCAGGTTGAGCTCGACGCATTTGGGCGTGCGGTGACCGATTGGGAGTTACAGAGGAGTTTTGAGCGACTATGAGCACCACGCAGAACATCGTCAATCCAGCCGACTTGAGCGTCTGTGCGACAGTCGAGTTCCTTGAGGTCGAGGAGGTTGATGAACTCATTCACCGGGCACATCACCGGTATCCGAGTTGGCGGGCAATGACCCCACATGATCGGAGACAACTGTTGCTCGCCTTTGCGCGCGAGGTTCGTGATCACTGCGAGGAGTTGGCTGAGGCTGAGATGCGCTCAGCTGGCCACCCGATCACCTCGGCTAGAGGTGAGGCCCTTGGGGTCGCTGATGTGATCGAGTATTTTGCCGGGTTTCCAGAGCACCCTTCGGGTCGTCAGATTCCGGTCGCTGGAGGCATCGACGTTACATTTCGCGAGCCGTTGGGTGTCGTTGGCGTGATTGTGCCATGGAACTTCCCGATGCTGATTGCGTCATGGGGATTCGCCCCAGCACTCGCCGCTGGCAATACCGTAGTTCTCAAACCGGCCGAGGCTACTCCATTGAGCGCGCTCATCCTGGAGCGCCTGGCCCTCAACGCTGGATTCCCCGAAGGGGTCTTTCAAGTAGCGCCGGGACGTGGGGATAGTGCAGGTTGGCGGCTGGCGACCAATGAGCTCGTGAGGAAGGTATGTTTCACGGGATCGACGCGAGTGGGCAAGCAGATTATGGCGGGTTGTGCCGATCAGATGAAGCGAGTCACCCTTGAACTGGGTGGCAAAAGCGCCAATATCATCTTCGGTGACGCCGACGTGGAGGCTGCGGCCAAGGCTGCCCCCTTCGCCGTCTTTGACAACGCGGGACAGGATTGCTGTGCACGATCAAGACTGCTCGTCGATCGCGCTATCTACGACGACTTTCTACCCATTTTTCTTGAGGCCACGGCGTCGATCATCGTCGGCGATCCCCACGACGATCGCACACAGATGGGGCCGCTGATCTCGGCGCAGCAACTCGCCCGCGTGCAGGGGTATGTCGCCGAAGCTGAGGTTATCTACCAGGTGCCGAACGTTCTCACGAAGGGTTACTACTTCGCACCGACCGTTCTCTCGGGTGCCGATGCCAGCGCTCCTTCGTGTCGTGAGGAGATCTTCGGACCAGTCGTCTCTGTGGTCCCCTTTGACACCGAGGCCGAGGCGCTCCAGATCGCGAATGACTCGATCTATGGACTCTCCGGTTCGGTCTGGACGAGAGATCTGTCACGGGCACTTCGGGTGGTCCGCCAACTCGAGAGTGGGAACCTCTCGGTGAACTCCAACTCGTCGGTACGGTACTCAACGCCCTTTGGTGGGTTTAAGGGATCAGGGATCGGAAGAGAGCTCGGTCCAGATGCACTGGATGCCTTCACTGAGGTAAAAAATGTCTTCATAGCCATCGAGGAAGAGAAGGGATAGGGAAAGAGTGTTACGTTTGGAGAACAAGGTCGCGGTGATCACCGGAGCGGCGAGCGGAATAGGAGCGGCGAGCGCAAGAAAGTTTGCTGTTGAGGGTGCCAAAGTCGTGGTGGTTGACTTGGATGAGGAGAAGGGCGCTGCGATCGCGTCAGAGATCGGCGGTCTCTTTATCCGCGCTGACGTTACCTCCGAGGAGGAGGTGAAGGCGATGTACGAGACAACGGTTGCCCATTTTGGCACGTTGGATGTGTGTTTTAACAACGCTGGGATCTCGCCTCCTGAGGATGACTCGATCCTTGAGACGGATCTGCAAGCGTGGCGCCGTGTCCAGGACGTCAATCTCACCAGTGTCTACCTGTGTTCAAAGTATGGTATCGAGACCCTGCTCGCGCATGGAGGAGGATCGGTTATCAACACCGCCTCCTTCGTGGCCCTTGTCGGTGCGGCGACCTCCCAGATCTCCTATACCGCCTCAAAGGGTGGAGTTCTCACGATGTCGAGAGAATTGGGTGTACAGTTTGCTCGCAGTGGAGTCAGAGTCAATTCGCTGTGTCCTGGACCGGTGAATACACCGTTGCTCCAGGAGCTCTTTGCCAAAGACCCAGAACGCGCCGCTCGCCGTCTCATTCACGTTCCCACAGGTCGCTTCGCCGAACCCGAAGAGATCGCCAACGCCGTCTGTTTCTTGGCCTCAGACGAGGCATCCTTTATCACCGCTACGGCCTTTATTGTGGATGGTGGAGTCCATGCAGCCTACGTTACTCCTCTCTAGAGAGCCAGTCCTGGATGAGCCAGTCACTTGCTTAGAGGTTGGAGTCCAAGCCGCTCCAGAGTGTGACCTTCGTACGATCTCCTCGAAAGATATCACGCGCATACTCGACAACCCGTCCACCAAGCGAATAGGCGATCCGTTCGATCTGGAGCCCGGGTTGTGCACCTCTCAGTCCAAGCAGCTCCGCTTGGGCTCTGCTCAGGCGGACCGACTCAAGAGTCTCGAGAGCACGGGTGGGCCGCTCACCGTAGGTCTCTTCAAGAATAAGGTAGAGCGAGCCGCGAAGGTCGTGTTCGATAAGGCCCGGAAATCGCTCGGCTGGAAACCAGGACTGCTCGATCGCCACCGGCTTTTCATCCGCAAGACGGAGTCGATCGATGCGGTAGCAGCCCGTATTAGGGGCGATCTCAAGGGTTTTCGCAAGTTCGTCGTCGGCTGGCTGCTCCACCGCAGCGAGCACCCGAGCTCCAGGGCGCAAGCCATTGTTTTTCAGCTGCTCGGTGAAGCCAGCGATTCTACTCAGATCGCAGGCGATCTTTGGACCCTGAACAAAAGTGCCTCCGCTCCTGCCGATTACCTTGGCAACCAGGCCTCTGTTCTCAAGGCGAACCAGAGCATGCCTGAGCGTCATGCGAGAGACACCAAAGTGCAGGGCGAGCTCTCGCTCGGCTGGCAGACGGTCGCCGCCCTTGAGCTGTCCGCTCGAGATAGCCTCAAGGAGCAGGAGTTCGATCTGTTGGTAGGGAGGAACCGATGACTCCTGTTTGAGCGTCGGAAAGTCGGTTAGGTTCGTTCCCATGTGCATCCATCTTATCAAAATTTCGGGGGAAAATGGATCGAGATTGCAACAACGAAGTACCAGATGAGATTCGCCGAGTTCTCGACATGACTGAGGTCCAGGCCTCAGTCGGTCAGTTCCTGACTTTGGAGATTCTCTCCGGCGGACTCACCAATGTCAACTATCTAGTCGCCGGAACACAGGGCAGGGTGGTCGTGCGCGTTGGAGCCAAGAACGCCGGATTGCTTGCCATCGATCGAGCGAATGAGCGAGCGAACTCGATCTGCGCAGCTGAAGCTGGTGTCGGTGCTCCAGTCCTCGCCCATCGTGAGGAGCCCTCCATTCTCGTGATTGGCTATCTTGAGGGAAAGACGCTCTCCAAGAAAGACATCCAGAGCGGGGTCTACCTGGAGGGCATCGCGCAGAGTCTACGTCGTCTTCATTGCACACGACCCTTTGTGTCGAGGTTTGACATGTTCGATATACAGGCTCGCTATCTCCGGATCGTCAAAGAGCATCACTATTGGCTGCCGAAGGACTATCTGCGTTATGCTCCCGCCTTTGCCAAGTTGCAAGAGGCATTATTGGTGACAGCGGAGCCGTTGGTGCCGTGTAACAACGATCTTTTGGCGGAGAACTTTATTGAGTCAGGGGGGATAATCCGTATCATCGACTACGAGTACTCCGGCAATAACGAGGCGAGCTTTGAGCTTGGTAATATCGCGAGCGAATCCGATCTCACCGAGGCGCAGCTCGCTCAGCTCTGCTCCTCCTACTGGATGGTCGAGGACGAGGTCAAGGTTGCTCGGGCTCGTCTCTGGGCAATGGCGGCCAAGTATGGATGGACGCTTTGGGCCTCTATCCAGGATGGTGCGGGGGAGCTGGAGTTTGACTTCATCGAGTGGGGCCTGGAGAAGTACGAGCGAGTGGTTGCGGAGTTCGAATCGGAGGAGTTCTCCAAACTTCTCCAACGGGTGTCTCGCGCATGAACCAGTTGGGACTCCCGGGTGCGCAGGTTGATTGACAACCTCCAAGAGATCGCCTAGAATGGTCTAGACATTATACCAAGGGGGGTTCAGTGCTGCTAGGCGCTCCAGTGGAGGCAGTGGCCTTTGATTTCAACGGGACACTTTCAGAGGATGAACCGCTCCTTGCAGATCTGTTTGTAGCTCTAGCCGAGGAGCAACTCGGCCTCTCGATCACGCGAGACTGGTACTTCGAGGAGCTTGTTGGACTCTCAGACCCCGAGATTGTCGATCGATTGATGCAACGGGCGAATGTGATCGACGACAGGGAGGTGGCATTCGAATCGCTCCTCGCTGCGAAGGTGGAGCGCTACTGCCAAGAGGTTCGCCGCTCCCCTCGCATTACTCCCAATGCGATCGCTTTTGTCAAGCGAATCGGGGAGTTGGTGCCGATAGTTCTTGTCAGCGGGGCCGTCCACGAGGAGGTTGATGCTGCCCTCATGGGTGCGGGATTGGATCACCTTTTCCACACCGTCGTCTGTGGTGACGACGTCGTACGTGGCAAGCCTGATCCCGAGGGGTTCGAGATCGCCTTGGTCGCTCTCGGGGTTGACGATCCGAGCCGGGTGGTGGTTTTTGAGGACTCGGTGGCGGGGCTCACGGCTGCCAAGACCCTTGGAATGTGGACCGTCAAAGTGGGTCTGAATCAGGTCGAGGCCGCAAGGGGCCTCTATCAACATTCGATGGACCGACTCTCGCTCGTGGCGGGAGCATGGTTCATCGATGATCTTGAGAAGTGTGTTTGACCGAGTCAGAAGGGAAGAGAGATGCAGGATTTGCCCGAATCGGCGAGGGTTGTGATCATCGGAGGTGGTGTCGGCGGCGCTAGTATCGCCTATCACCTTGCGCAGCTAGGCATGACAGATGTGGTGCTCGTCGATCGTGATGAGCTAACCAATGGGTCGACCTTTCACTCGGCAGGATTGGTAGGTCAGCTGCGAGGCTCGGTGACGCTGACCAAGATGATGATGTACTCTGCCCAGCTCTACCGTGAACTGGCCAAGGATCCGGAGACGGATCCCGGTTGGGTCGAAAGTGGTGGCATTCGACTCGCCTGTACCAAGGAGCGACAGGAGGAGCTCCAGCGTCAGGTGGGCTGGGCGCAGACCTTCGGACTCCCCCTCGAGGAGATCTCGGTCGCTGAGGCGAACCGCCTCTTTCCCCTCATGTCGAGCGACGAAGTGGTTGGAGCCACCTTTCTTCCCACGGATGGGTACCTTGACCCTTCGCAGTTGACGCAGTCGCTCGCGCGGGTAGCACGAGAGAACGGAGTTCAGATCCATACCAAGACCCGAGTGACAGGTTTGTTGGTCGAGGAGGGAAGGATACGAGGAGTCGAGACGGATCGTGGGGTGATCCGAGCGGACAAGGTGGTCAACGCGGCCGGGATGTATGCTGCAGAGATAGGGCGGATGGCAGGGGTCAGGATACCCGTGATTCCGTTCTCGCATCAGTATCTTGTGACGACCGGATTCCGATCCGAGGATGATCGAGTGAGACTACCCACGTTGCGAGACCCCGATCTTCTCGTCTATTTCCGTGAGGATGCAAGAGGACTGGTCATGGGTGGTTACGAACGCCACTCCAGGGCCGCCTTCTTGGATGAGCACCTACGCGATTCGATCCCGGGTGACTTTAACGGCCGCCTCCTGGATGAGGATTGGGACCGATTCGAGGAGATCACCACCAATTCAGCTAAGCGTGTCCCGATCATGTCCGAGCTCCAGATTCGAAAGCTCATCAACGGCCCAGAGGGTTTTACCCCTGATAATGAGTTCTGTCTTGGCGAAACCGAGGTCGGTGGATTCTTCGTAGCCGCTGGCTTCTGTGCCCATGGAATCGCCGGTGCGGGAGGCATCGGGAAGGTGATGGCGGAATGGATCGTCGACGGCGAACCGAGTCTTGACCTATGGGAGATGGACATTCGGCGGTTCGGTCGTCACTGGCGATCCTATGACTACACGCTGGCAAGAACGAGGGAGAACTACGAGACCTACTATGACATCCGTTATCCCAACCATGAGCGCACCTCAGCGAGGGGTCTGAAGCGCTCGCCCGCCTACTCATGGCATCGAGAGCATGGAGCGGTCTTTGGCGAGAAGTCTGGTTGGGAGCGGGTGAACTACTACTCCACGAACGAGGATCCCAGTCTGGAGTACCTCCGTCCGAAGGGTTGGGCCGGCATGAACTGGTCGACGGCGATCGCTCGTGAACACCTTGGAACGAGGGAGGGTGCAACCCTCTTTGACGAGTCCTCCTTCTCGAAGTTACGCATCGATGGACCTGGTGCCGCGCGGTATCTCAATTACCTCGCCGATAACGATGTAGCCAAGGGGCCAGGCCGCATTACCTACACCCAGCTGCTCAACTCCCACGGAGGCATTGAGGCGGATCTGACCATCACCCAACTCACCGGCGAAAGCTTTCTCCTGATCACAGGAACGGCGTTCGGGAATCACGACTTTAGTTGGTTGCGAAGCCATCTGCCAGACGATGGCAGTGTCAGGCTCACCGACGTCACCGGCAGCTACGCCTGTTACGCGCTCTGGGGTCCGAAGTCGCGGGAGATCCTCGCACCGTTGACTGATGCTGACCTTTCGAATGCCGGATTTCCCTACCTACGAGCACAGGAGATCACCGTTGGTCATGTGCCCGTCCTTGCGTTACGGGTTACCTTCGTTGGTGAGCTAGGCTGGGAGCTGTACTGTACCAGCGAGTATGGGATGAGCCTCTTTGAGACGCTTGTCGAAGCGGGCGAACCTCATGCAATGATGGTGGGGGGTTATCGCGCCATCGATTCGCTGCGCCTCGAAAAGGCCTACCGTGTGTGGGGCTCTGACGTGACTCCTGATGATGACCCAATTGAGGCTGGACTCGAGTTTTGCCTCCGTCCCGACAAACCTGGGGGATTTTTTGGGTCCGAGGGGCTCGCCAAGAGGGAGTCCTCTCGGCGACTTGTCTGCCTGGTGCTCGAGGACTCGAGGTCGGTTGCACTGGGCAATGAACCGATTCGAATGTCGGGAGCTATCATCGGGAGGGTGACCTCAGGTGGAATAGGTTATAGCGTCGGCAAGTCGATCGCCTATGGTTATGTCCCAGTCGAGTTGGCGGAGCCAGGGAAGGCCTGCGAGGTCTTCATCTTCGGCGAGTGGATCGGTGCGCTTATCGTCGAGGCGCCTCTCGTCGACCCTCAGATGAAGAGAATTCGCAGCTAGTGTCGGAGACTTCCACGATGAAGCCTGAAGTGAGAAAGATTTAACATAAATGGTCTTTACCATATAAGTTTTCGTGCTACGATCGGTGGCATCGCGTATGGAGCGAGTAACACCTGTGGGATCAACGTGAGGTGAACGGGGGTACCTTTCCTTCTTGGTCCTTCAGAGGTGTTCGTAGGAGTAGGGGGATAATCCGTATGGCCGACCAACAGCACATCGCCGATTCTCACGATTTGGCGTCCTTTGGCTATAAACAGCATCTACACCGGAGTCTGGGAACGTTCTCGTCCTTTGCGGCAGGCTACAGCTACATCTCCGTTCTCACCGGTATGTTCGAGCTGTTCGGGTTTGGCTACGCGTTCGGTGGTCCGAGGATGTTCTGGATGTGGCTGCTCGTCTGGGTGGGCCAGATGGCGGTGGCCTTCTGTTTTGCTGAACTCGCCTCGCGTTATCCCATCGCGGGTTCGGTCTATCAATGGTCAAAGCAGCTCAACGGGGCGATCGCCTCCTGGATGACCGGTTGGGTGATGCTCGTTGGCGACGTAGTGACGGTCGCTGCGGTGGCGATCGCCGAGCAGATCGTCCTCCCATCGATCTGGTCAGGCTTCGAGGTCTTCAAGAACACGACCCAGAACGCCGTGTTTCTTGGGGTTGTCGTCCTGGTGATCACCACGCTGTTGAATATGTCCGGTGTCCAGATCATGTCGATCGTCAACAACATTGGCGTCGTCGCCGAGCTGGTTGGTGTAGCGGTCTTTGTGGTGCTTCTGGCTTTCCACTTTCAGAGAGGCCCAGCCGTCGTCTTGCATGCAGAAGGGACTGGCCCCGGCATCCCTGGCTACTCAATCTTTGGAGGCAGTGTCGCCCTCCTGCTTGCGGTAATCATGCCGGCCTATGTCATGTATGGCTTTGATACCGCCTGCACGTTAGCCGAGGAGACAAAGGATCCCCGTCGCAAGGGTCCAAAGGCGATTCTGACGGCCCTGGCCGCCTCGGGGCTTGGCGGAGCGCTTCTCCTTCTGTTCGCAATCATGGCTTCTCCAACGCTGAACCCAGCCAAGTTGGGTATCGGTGGCCTCCCCTACATCATCGAGGCCGCTCTCGGCGCCACCCTTGGCAAGATCATGCTGGCAGACGTGGCGGTGGCGATCTTTGTCTGTACCCTCGCTATCCAAACGGCCACCATTCGTCTCACCTTCTCGATGGCCAGAGACAACAATCTCCCCTTTGGCAACGTACTCTCGAGGGTCTCGAAGAAGGTGAACTCGCCAATCGTGCCCTCCATTATTTCCGGTGTGGTGGCAGCACTGATTCTGATAGTCAATATCGGCAAGCCACAGATCTTTACGATCGTGACGAGCGTCGCTATTATCTTCGTCTACGTCGCCTACTTCATGGTTACCGGCTCGCTGTTGTTCAAACGGGGCAAGCGCGGAATGAACCAGAAGGACAAGGACGGTCTTTTCTCGATGGGTAAGTGGGGCCCGGTCGTCAATGGGGTAGCGTTCTTCTATGGAGTGCTGATGAGCATCAACCTGATCTGGCCCCGTACCGCCATCTACGGCCCTGGTGTCGATGCATGGGGTGGAGTCATCGTCATCGGTGTCGTCGTGGTCCTGGGTTATCTCTACTATCAGACCGTGCAGAAGCGTAAGTACGAGGCCCATGGAATCGTCGCCGATCACCGTGCCGAATCGAGCAGCGAGATGGTTGACTAGGCGGGTGTGTTGATGACGGCGGGTGTGTTGATGACGGCGGATGTGTTGATGACGGCGGGTGTGGCTATCACTTCCTCCTCGGTCGAATCTCTTGGAGAAGGGGAATAGGAGTTGGAACCGGCCAGGGATAGCGCCCTCACTATTGTCGGTGGTGGGATCATCGGGTGCGCCGTCGCTTACGTCCTTGCTCAGGCGGGATACCGGGACATCCAGGTGTTGGAGCGTTCGCAGATCTGCGGTGAGACCTCGAGTCGAGCCGCCGGGCTGGTGGGGCAGGTGAGAACGAGCGTTGAGCGCACCAAGATCGCCATGGCGTCGGTGGCGATGTTCCAGAGTCTTGAGGAGAAGACTGGAGTGACCCCGGACTGGGTGCAGAGTGGCAGCCTACGACTCGCTCTGACACCTGAGAGGGTCGTAGAGTTCGATCAGATGGCTCGGGTGGCTGCCATCGCAGGGTTGGAGGTCCAGCGACTGAGCGTTGACGAGGTCTCGGAGATGATACCCTTGGCCAAACCCGAGGCGGTGTTGGCCGCGCTGTGGTGTCCAACGGATGGCTATCTGCAACCGAATTCATTGGCGATGAGCTATGTGGCGGGTGCACGCCAACTCGGTGTCCGGTTCGTGACCAACTGTGAGGTCATGGGTTTTGGCGTGCGTGACGGAGCGGTGTGCTCAGTCATCACTCCGGATGGCGAGTTCGCGACTGAGCTGGTCATCAACGCGGCAGGCCCATGGGCGGGTTGGGTGGCGCGTATGGTCGGTCTCGAGTTGCCGATCGTTCCGGTACGACATGAGTACTTCATCACCGGCTCGACCACAGGCTATGGTTCTGGCGTCCCGGTTCTCAGGGTTCCTGATGAGCGGATCTATGTTCGTCCGGAACTCGATGGGCTTCTCTGTGGCGGCTGGGAGGCCCAGGCTTTGAGTATGAACCCCAAGGAGGTAGACGAGGGATCTCGGATGAACCCCGAGGCGGATTGGGAGGTGATGGGTGAATTCGCTAGCTCACTCACGACTCTGTTTGCTGGGGTGAGCGAGGCCGGCGTACGCAGTACGGTCGGTGGCTTTCCTGCCTTCACGCCAGATGGACGTTTTGTGATCGGTCGGGTTCCAGGGCTGCACGGTTATGTGATGGCTGCGGGGTGTAATGCGCATGGGGTGTCTGGTTCAGCAGGTATCGCTGATCTTGTGCTGGAGAGTCTGAGCGAAGATCCTTCCCCGTATGTGATCTCTCTGTCGCCCGGACGCTTCATGGAGGGGCCGATCGATCCGGATGAGGCACAACTCCAAGCGCAGCGGGTCTACGAGAATTACTATGCCGTCGCTGCGGCTGCACAGGGTGGTGCTACGATCGGGCTTTGAACCACAAAGCGCCCCTTATAACACTGTGCTCTACGAAACTAGAACGAAGTGCACTTTCAGTGCGCTAGTGACAGGAAACCAATCATGGTGCTGGGAAGCGAGGATTTGGAGGACTGAATAACTCCTGTAGTAGGAACTTTGCACGTGGCGGTAGCTCTACATGGGGGTACGCCTTCTCAAGTGCTTCGAGAGCCTCCGGAACGTCCTTAAATCCGGTAAGTGGCCATAGAACCTTTAAGTCATCCTCGTCCGCTCCCAGCCTGCTGGCGAACGCCTTCAGGAGAAACATGTACCTAGGCGATGCAACACGAACGGTTAACCATTCAGTTTCAAACAGCACTCTAGCATCTTGATCATTGCCCCGCAGGAATCCTTTCACACCATCATTCAACCATGACTCTGGAATACCTCTGGCTATGGCGATATCCATCGCCACCTCGTAGACGACTGTTTTTGGTTCGAAAATAGCATCGAGGTCACGGGTTAGACGCCGTGGTGAATAACACAAACTCATTGCAGAATCGCCAACGAGGAATAGTTCGGCCTTAGTGCCACGTGCTTGAAGTCCGTCAGATAGTTCGTGAAGAAGTTCTAAAACTTCCTCTGGATCGAAATATATTTTTTCATACATGCGCTAGCGCCGATCGGGGAAGAAACACTCCCCGGCTTGCAAATGCCGCTGGCGTATCCATGAAACACAGCGGGCGCAAGCCGTGAGAGTCGGTGGCAAACCACCACTCGTCCTCTACTGATCGCGTTGGGTCCAGCGCCCATGTGGGAATACGTAACTCAGGGTGGAAAGCAAGATGTTCGGCTAAACCTGCCAGCATCGCGTCAAAAGCCTTATTACCCGTGCTGCGCGGTTCAGGGGCGATCATCTGCTTTCTGTACTCATCATCAGCTGCTTCAAACTCGATGCAGAACTCCTTGACACCCCGAACCGCTTCGGGCCAGCCATATCGTTCCAACGCAATGGCGATAGCTGTTGCGAGGTCATCGATCGTCATGATCTACAATCTACCAAACAATGAGTTCCATCTGGGATGCAACTTGCAGCGAGTTGCGCGATGGAAACGCCGAGCTGTCCACCCAGTTGCCCAAACTACAACGTCGAGATCGCCATGACAGCTACTGGGATTGAGACAACACACCGCCCGAAGCCTAAATCAACCTCTCGCAATTGAGCACTCTAAGCCTCAATACCGTTCAGTTAAGGGTTTCTCTGTGGTAATGTGTGTATATGCCACGTTCTGGTTGGGTAAAGCCCGCAACTGATCGTCGATTATCCGATCTCGTTTCAATTGGTCTGCTTACGAGGGTGTTCCCTCCAGATGTGATTGATGAAGCGATCGATGATGCTGGCCGGAGGGAGATCCGCAACCGGGTTCTTCCTGCCCGGGTGATGGTCTACTTTGCCATATGTATGGCGATGTACTCAGAGGGTTCCTATGAGGATGTCTTCTCTCAGCTCTCCGATGGCCTGTCATGGTCCAAGGGATGGACTGAGTCGTTAAAGCCCCCGTCAAAGTCTGCACTCTTCCAGGCTCGACTCCGGTTGGGTGCAGAACCAGTGCATAATCTCTTTCGCCGGGTTGTACGCCCTTTCGCTACCCAAGATACCCCAGGATCCTGGTTTGCCAATAGGCGCGTGATGGCGATTGATGGCACCTGTTTAGACGTTGCCGACACTGTGGCTAACGAGGCCCACTTTGGTCGCCCTCCCTCGAGTCGAGGAGATCGCTCTGCCTTCCCTCAGGCACGTCTTGTTGGACTAGCAGAGTGTGGAACCCATGCGATCGTCGATGCCGAGGTCGGCCCCTGCACCAGCTCTGAGGTTGCATTCGCGCGAGAGCTCGTCAGCCGTCTTCGCCCAGGGATGTTAGTGTTAGCTGATCGGGGCTTCTATGGGTTTAACCTATGGGAACAGGCAGCAAGTACCGGTGCGGATCTGCTCTTTCGGGTTAAATCCAATACCACTTAGTTAAGGTCCGAGCCCACTGCCAGCGGCATGGCGCCTCTGTGGTGAAGTGCGTGAGGGACCAGTGATGACGATTGTGTCGCGTGGATGAACTTGTAGGTGAGCAGGATTGCGCTGATGGGCACGTTTG